>CAYWNG010000342.1:0-7271 GCA_964458685.1 uncultured Pirellulaceae bacterium | reverse complement strand
ATCAAGTTTTTCGGCTACTGGATTGCCGACGGGTTGGGCGATCAATTCCGGCACTACCGCGACATCCGTCTTGCAACCAACGAAACCTCTCATGACGAAACACCTGCTTGGATCGTTTGGGATGACAGTTGCATGCCCACTTGGTGTGGCAGCGAAGCGAGTCTACAAATTGCGACAGAACAATTGCAGAGCCTAGCCAGCGCACACCCAAGAGCAAAACTCTGGGCATCCTGGACCTTACCAACGTGGTCCATCATCGAACGTCTGAAGAATGCTGGCGTCTCTGCTGAACTCTTGGGCAAGCCTTACTTGCTAAGCTCTTGTTAGCCACCATCAACCGCAAGGAGTTGCATCAGTGCTAGTCAAGTCAACTCTCTTTTTGCTCTCGTCGTTTCTTCTTGACGATCCGGTTCACCAAGCACCAAAATTCAGATCAAGCGAAGTCGTTGTTCAAGAAATTCGTAAGTTGCTGGAAGAAATCGAGACGGAATCGCAATTGATAAGCAGGGGTAATTTGGCTATCGCAGCAGGACTAGTCAATTCTGATCTTCCCGTGAGCGATAGCGCACTCGGAGAGTTTTGTACTGGCTTGATATGGAGTGGACGAAACGAAGAGCTCTTGAATGTTTTGCAACGCGATTCGCTTAACTTCGAAGATCGTAAGACTCTCACTTTTCATGTCGTACTTGCTCTGACAATGAACAAGCAGTTTGAGTTACTTGATCGCGTAGTTCAGAGATCAGAGTTTAAGGACTCCGTTCTCAACTTTGCCTACAAGGAGGCATACCAACGAGGGGATGACCAAACGTGTGAATGGATCCAGTCAAAAATCACGTTCAACTTTGATGATGACGGGTTAGGTCGATTATCTCGAATCAGATCCCAACACAAAAATAGACTTTTGCTGCTTGGGATCATAGGCTTTCAATTCCACAACGCGGACCTCGGTCCTTATGAAGCATTATTGGACAAGGCCTTAGATGAAGCCAATCCGAAGCATTCTCAACGAGAACTTTTGAGTGCAATTCAACAGCGATGGACCGTTTCCAATGAGCTTCTGGAACAGATCAAAATGGAAGATGAAAGCTCACCGATTTTACTCAAGTACAGGTTGATTCACGAAGGAATTTCTGTTCTACAAAAGGAGTTTCCACAATTGGAAACCAACCAATCCTACCGTGAGGACCTGTTTCGAAAAAAAGTAATCAATTGGTTTTGTGTAGAGATCGAGGGCGACTACTATTCCGCAGCAAAGAAGTTGTCCAAGATGGCCGACTGGCTTCAAGAATGGGAGCAATCGACAGAGAACCTTGCGAAGATCGATCGGAAGATTCGCTTAGAGAGATCTGTTAGACGAAGTGCCTTTACGGCGATGCAAAGTTGCTTAGCATTCTGGGCCAGACAAAACTGCGATGGGACTGAGCTAGTGGAGCTTTCCCGCGTGTTCTCATACCCCGAACATCAATTGAACTTCCTGATTGCGGCCATATCGGACTATCCGTGAATCCCAACACCCAATTCCCACACAGCTACTTAACATTGACCTCACCGGAGAGACGGGAGCGTTGTTTGACTCGAAACTCCAACAATGAACAGGCAACTACTCTTGGCGACACTTCAAGGCGAACCATGGGTAGAGGTGATCGACAGTGAAAAATCGCCAAAAGTTATTTGGTATGTCACATAGAAAAGATGAGCATGAATCGACAAATCTCTCGCATCATCGAAAAGCTCGGAACACGACGATCTGAGTTGAATCCACCGCTCAGTGCGGTCGACGTCAGAAAGTTTGAGGTGGACAACCAGATCGAGCTTCCCGATGACTACCGCGAGTTCCTGCTTCAAGTTGGAAATGGTGGAGTTGGTCCTCCAGAATATGGTTTATGCACGCTGGGAACCGAAGAAACGCAATTTAAGCCCCATGGATGGTCTGCACGTCAAGATCTTACCCGAATACGTGATACGTTTCCTTTTACAAAGTACTGGATTTGGGACGACGGTGGTGTTTCCGATGAAGGGACGGCCGCACACGTTTACAACGGAAGTTTAAAGCTTGGTACCGAAGGGTGTGGAATGGACTGGCACCTCATCATCACAGGACCAGACCGAGGTGTGCCTTGGATGATTTCGGGCGAGGGCATACAACCTGTTTGTCCCAAACGAAGTTTTATTCAATGGTATGAAGACTGGCTCGACGGGCGGTCGCCCGTAACCTGCTACCTAAACTAACTGAGGAGACAATCATTACTGAATCCACCACACTTTACTGTAAAGCCCCATGTGACAATGCCGGTTCGATACGGAAGCGGTTAGGACTATTGAATCCAAGCGAGATTATTGGCGAATTAGATTCCAATTGGACGAAGATCAAGTGTGTCACTAATGTGGGTAATGTTCAGTTTGCTCGCCAGTTTTTCGTCGCGCAAGCCGACTCCTTCACAAAATTGCGTTGGAAAACGATTGTTAAGGTGCAAGCAAAGGCCGAGACTAACCCCGATGCAGCCTCAAAAGTTAAGTCGCACTTGACTGTTACCGAGGCAATAATTGGAATCGTAGCGGACCCAGGTTTTGATCAAATCGACAAACTTCCTGAGCTAATTGGATTTTTGGCGATGGAGTTTGATGCTTTGATTTTCAACGGAAGCGATTTCATGGATTACCGGGGCAATACCATTTTCTCGGTCTAGATCCTTGTCCCACTCAGCTTAGGTGCAACGTAGTGGCTTGGACATTGATGCGATTCACGAGCGTAAGTTGAGCTACTGGGGACACAGCATTTACGTGCTTTATTCCAGATGAGGTCAGAGCCCGTGCAGAGGCTGCTGGAGTCAATATCGATGACTTCACCATAGCTAGGGACTTCGAAAAAGAAGGTGGTAAAGAAGTATGGTATCGACGGGATGTGAAGATGAAATTCTACAAAATTGAGCTTTCGGCAGGCGAACATTTGCCTGCGGATCGTAAGACCAAGCCATTGAGATTTGAGAATGGGTTTCACTGCAGCCTTACGGAAGGCCCCGTTAGCGTTTCAGTATCCAGAAAGCACCGACGATTCGATTTTTTTTTGGTAAGTTTTACTGACAAGAACTCTCACGGCTCATATTTGCTACTGGCTCCTCGACTGTGGAAACTCTTGGAAGCGGCTGGAGCCACGGGGTATTTCCTTCGAGAAACGGATGTCAAACTGGGCTTCGAACACGAACCTTGGGAGCGAGACTATCGCCAAATGGTGATTACGGGGTGGGGTGGAGTTGCCAAAGGAATTCACCGAGTTGAAAGCTATCGTGGAAAACAATGTTACACTCTACCCGACGATCTAAGGAATTTTTTTGATTTTAATCAGTGGGATGGAACTGATTTTTTTGATATTTGGCCAGCCTGTGGCTTCTATGTGACCGAGCGAATCGCCAACATCATTAAAGAAGAAAAGATTAAGGGGCTTCATCTTCGTAGTCTTGAAACAGTTTCGTTCACTCCGGTCGACGAAAAGGTCGGCCTGATTGGGCACCCGCTTCGTAGCCTTTTCCCTGAGGATCGTGCCCGTGACATCGGTGAGCCATTGGGAATTTACTGGTGGGAGGAAGAAAAGCGTGAAGCGTAAGTTCTATTTGCTTCCAACCGAATTTTCAGCGGAGTTGGAGCGGGCCAGTGGCAGCGGTCGCGCGATCAGTGTGGAGGATTTTGCTATCGGCCTTGATCCAACTCAGCTCACCGCCTTTCCAGACTTTGAGTCGTTTGAACTCGCCTGGCTAGGCTCCTGGAAGGCTTTCTTCGATAAGCGCCAAGGTCAACCGCTCACACAGGAAGAGATCTTCAAATTCTGCCAACGCTTGGTCGATGCCTTTGGATTGGATGTCCGATAGCTCTCTGCGCTTTCACTCGAGCGATTACCTAGGGCCTTGCAAAAGCCATCTGACCTCTTGCTCACTTGTTGCTCGATCAGCCTCAGCCAACCAAGCAAGTTGTGTTGAGCCGCGATGAAAGTTAAGCTAGGTAGTCATGGACTGTGTCCGCTGTGTCCCCACGCCAATTCCTTTGAAGAAAGTTGTTGACGACGCAAAGAAGCTCACATCGACTGATGAGCAGATTGCTACGGCGATTAAAGCGGAGCTCAAGCGCATGGCAGATGTTCTCGAAGACGGAGAGGCATTTTGGTAACAGAAGAAGAATTTGAGGCAATGTGGATACCTCTTGCTATCGCTATACGCGACGCGGACGTGGAAGGAGCCGTCAAGGTAATCAAACGGCATCCTGATATCGTTGATCTGCCGCAGCGTTCAACTACCACCTGGATGCAAGAGGCAGCGGCAAGAGGTGACATTCATCTTGCGAAGGCCATGCTCGATGCAGGCTGCAAACTGAACGTGACGAACCAAGAACCTGATAAATCCACCCCACTGGAAACGGCAATTCGAGAAAATAATGTTGAAATGACGCGTTTGTTCTTAGAACGTGGTGCTGATCCCAATTTGGGCAAACCGATGGTATCTGCAATTGGGCGTACGAATGTTGTTGGAGACGAGATCCTAAAGCTCCTACTTCGGCACGGAGCGGATGTGAACAGGCACTATGATTCCGAGCTTCCAGAGTACGCATTTACGGTTCTCGACCGAGCGCAGACTGAGGAGATTCGACAAGTGCTGCTTCAACATGGCGCTAAGACATCGGCTGAGTTATGCGCAGAAAAAGGACACTCGCCAGCAAACGATAGTGAAACGACCGCAGTCGATGTGCGACAAGAAATCATCACACACTTTGAACAATCTATTGTACCAGCGAGCAAAAAATCGCTGATTCAAATTGTTCCGACGGGTGTGCCTATTGGTATACACTTCATTCCACCAAAGGACAATCGAAAACATCTGACGTTGTTTACGAATGGACTATCGTCAGAACCTATGAATGCGCCCGAGGGAGCCGAGGATTACCGTTACGCAGAGTTGTTCATCGAGCTGCCGGGTGACTGGAAGATTAAGGAAGTGAAGGATATGCGGTGGGCTTGGCCGCTGTACTGGCTGCGTAAAATGGCGCAATATCCGCACAACGCCGATACTTGGCTGGGTGGACCGGTTACCTTGATGGCCAACGACGATCCGCCGCAACCCCTATGGCCTGGCAGCAAGTTCACTACTCTACTGCTGTTCGCGGAAAGTTCTTTCGAGCGTTCCGATGGCAATACAGTTCAGCTCTACCGCCTGATTCCACTGTACACCTCCGAGCGCGAATACGAGTTGAAGCACGGCCTCAAACGCTTCATGCAAGCCCTCGACAAAAACGAGGTTCCCTTCATCGTCGACATCGATCGCAAGCCGTTTGCGTAGAATTCTCATTTTGGCGCATGCCGCATGAATTTAGCGCAGATCAAGGAAGCGATTACCAAGGGGGCTCGCCAAGAAGCCATTACATCCATTGTGGCTTTCGAGCAGACATATAGTGCCAACGAATGAACAGTTTGAAACGTGGCTCGCAACCGTTCCCGAGTTCATTTCTGATCTTGGGGTGTTGCTCCGTGATGAAACAGTTATCTTGGATTTCTCTTTGGAGTCACTGATACCGTTAGAAGCTTACATTCTGAAACGCTTTCCCAGCATCGACAACTTTCGAATGAAAGAAAACTCTGGTGTGGCGAACCTGCTAGCCTGTTACGTCGGAGAATGTATCTTGCAGCATTGTGCGGGACATTGGAAGTATCAAGACGACCCGAACTACGTGCATTTCGGTCGTCCGGTTATTGAGTTCCCGACCCGTGAAACCGCGTCACCACTTTCCCTTGTCGCGACTGCAATTGATCGCCGACGCGGGGACCTAATCTACAACAATGTAAAACGCAAAGGTGACATGTATCCTCGCCCCTAAAGACGTACTGACAGCAATTGATTCCATTGATCCGCAACACGAGGCTGAACGATGGATTGAAAAACAGTGGCTAGGCTAACTCAAGAATCACAGCATCTTCAACTGATCGAAAACATGAAACGAGATCCTCCCCCTGAACGTCAGACATACCTTGCTATTCAGGCGAATGATGCAACTTGGCTGAGGCAGATATTAACATCCTACCCGCAGTTATTTGGCTGCGACCGCACGAGAGCCCTAGAGTACGATCTCAAGCATGCGGTGGAAGTCGATTCACCTAGTATCATCGATGTCTTGGTAGAGTTCGGTGCGGATGTCAATGCGCCAATCAACTCGGTCGACCCCGAGGGCGTAATTGAAGAGACTTGTTTGGTTCGAATCAAACTAAATGCTGCGAGACGACTACTTGAGCACGGGGCAAAAATCAATTTCGATACGCCCGATGGCATCCGCTGCCGAACGCTTATTTTTGCCATAGCAAAAGGAAGCCTTGAAATGGTGAAATTGCTCGTTCAATACGGAGCAGAGTTCAACAGTCCAGAACGTGGACTTACTGCCCTGGATCACGCAGTCTCTCGAGGGCAAAATGAGATTGCAGATTACCTACGATCTATCGGTGGCAAGACCGCCGAAGAGATGGGCTGGATTCCACCACCGCCACCACCGGAATCCGAGTTGTCTGAGGTTATGGATTCTTATTTCGAGGCGGAGTATCTCACGAAGCTTGGCACTATTCACGGCTTGCTGGATAGCGATCCCGTAATCGACATCCATCTGTTTGATGAGGGCGTGAAGATCATCCTGCACACGCAAGGAATGGCAACGCGGCCAATACCAACAGATTCGGGTCAGGAAGAACTGCGTTTTGTGGAGATCGAGATGGCTCTGCCTCAGGGCTGGCCAATTGGAGACGAAATGCTCAAGACCGATGAAGCGGCTTGGCCGGTGCAGTGGCTGCGACGATTGGCTTACCACCCGCATCAAGACGAACAGCCGATTGGAAAGTTGTTCTTCTATCCCAATGGCTCACCACCCAAGCCCTTTGCTAACACTACAGAAATGTGTTTCTGGATGCTGATGCTATCCAACAAGCCTCCGGTCTACGTCTCCGAAGAGAAACAAATCATGATCTACATTGCCGTTCCTCTGTACAAAGAGGAGTACGAACTGATTCAACGTCATGGTCTCGGCGAGCTTGGTCGTCGATTCGACGAGAATAAAATCTATCCGCACCAGATGTTTTTCAGAAAGAACGTTGGAATGGAGTAGTCCAAGTGAAACAAGAATTCGAAGTACCCCTCCATGAATTTGTGTTTGCAATCGAGAATAAGGAAATTGCCCGTGCAAAAAGAGTTTTGGAAGAGAACCCTGGCCTTAACGAAAGAGTTCGAAGTGTAACGTCTAGCCTCCTGTCA
>CAYWNG010000341.1:0-7272 GCA_964458685.1 uncultured Pirellulaceae bacterium | reverse complement strand
CGATCCACATCCACAAAAATTTTGGCGATGCTGTTTGAAGGCGCACTTGCCGTGGGCTTAGTATTCGACTCTAGCTCGCCCCATGCTGTCTTGAATGCGGCTTGAAGTGCTAAGCTATCCTCCGTCTTATCGAGCCAACGATCGATAATTGATTTCGCAAGCTCGGACTGGTTCGTAATCAACAAGCGATGATCGAGCTGCACGACGATCGTTTTTTCGACTTCGTAGCCTTTCAAGCCGCGATACTCAGCTTCTTTGATATTGCTTGGTCGCTTGTTCTTCTGAGCATCGTCGTTAGCCAGTTTAACCAACTTGGCAATGTACGACTCAAGCCATTTCTGATTCTCAGTATGAGCGATCAGTACAGCACCTTGCGTCTTGATGTCGACGGCTAAATCGATTCCACCATGGCTGATGCGTCGCAGCGTGGATTCAAGCTTTTCGCCCATCGCAAATTCGGCTATGCCAATACCGGTGCGCAGCTTGAGCATTCCTGGGCTCTTCCAAATCTTTTGAAAGGCATCCGAGGTTTCGATTCCTTTGCGTAAAGGGTGATCGATTAGATTTCGCAGTGGGTCCAATTGGACATAGACGACTGTTTCCGCTGGCAAAATCGATGAAGTTGGCGTCGCTTCCGACTGTTTTGATTCCGTTTGCTTCGATTCCGTTTGAATCGTTTCCGCTTGAATCGCTTGAGTATTTGTCGCAGTCAAGCAGACTATCAAGCAGACCGTCAAGCCAATTATCAAGCAAAACGGCATCCCAATTGGCAACCAAACTAGAGTGCAGAAGTTGAGGACGAATCGTCGCATCATGTGGGACCTCGCTAGAAAATCGAGGAAGGCAGGGTTGGAAAAGGCTGGGCGGAATACCGTGTATTCGACAACTATCTTAGCAGATTGGTCTTGGGGCTAGGAATTTTCTCGATACTTCTACTGTCGGACAAGGCACAATAGTACGGGCTTGGCCTGATTGAGAAAGTTTCTGGCGATTTGGTCTGGCAATCTGCCAACCAGAACTTCAAAGGCCGAATGTGTTCGGTACGATTAATCCTTGATTCCAATACACTTGATCGAGCCTACCACATTTCACTCATGGCCAATCCTTCCAACGCAACCGCTCCAGTCGTCGATGCAGAGATTGTCGAAGCTCAACTGGTTTCGACGAAACTGCAAGAGTGGGATCAGAATTCCCCGTTGATTCATACGGAAGTTAACGGCGTTGTTCCTGGGGCTCCCGTCGGCGCTCCTTGCCAAGCTTGCGGTGCTCCGCGGGAAGGGGCTAGTCGTTTTTGTGCGGCCTGCGGTACACCTCTCGAAACGCCCGATGAAGACATTGTCGTTCCGGGAGACAGCGGCATTGATCAGACAGCAGTGCCAACTCACGTCTTGCAATGCAAGAGTTGTGGCGCAGAGGTAGCGACCAGTCTAGATTCTCGCAGTTTCGTTTGTCCTTTTTGTGACACCAACATCGTCGTAGAAATTCCGCTGGCTGAAGGACGCCAGCGCCCCGAGTTTGTGATTGGCTTTGCGGTAACTGCCGAGCAGGCGAAGGAAAAGTTCTGGAGCTGGCTCAAGGAGAACTCTTGGTTCCGACCGGGTGATCTGGCCGAACAAGCGATCGCCGATAAGCAGCGCGGAGTCTACTTGCCGTTCTGGCATTTTTCAATGTACGCCGAGAGCAATTGGGCCGCGCAGATTGGCCAATACTGGTATCGCACCGAGACCTACACGACCAAAGGGGCCGATGGAAAGACGCACACTCACACTCGACAGGTACGCGAGACGGAGTGGTTTCCGCTTCAGGGCGAACATCATCGATACTACTTTGGCTTCATGGTTCCAGCTACGCGTGGCATCAGCCTGGAGGAATCTCGCTCTATTCAGCCTTACCAGATGAGTTCTTTAGCTAGATTTCGTCCGCACTACCTAGCCGGTTGGATGGCTGAAGAGTATTCGATCGATCGAGAATTTGCCGCGGAAAAGGCCATGGAAGAGTTTCGCAGTCGGCAGGAGAAGGAGATCGCCTATTTCCTCCCCGGCGACACGCAGAGCAATCTTCGAGTCAACACGCAATTGACGATCAACGGTAGCGATTTGGTCCTCCTCCCCGTACATGTGCTCAGCTACCGCTACAAGGACAAGGTTTTCCGCTTCTTGGTCAACGGACAAACCGGAAAGATTGCTGGTGAGAAGCCAGTTTCGGCGAAAAGGATCACAGCGCTCGTAATCGCAATTATCCTAGTGATTGCCTTGATCGTTTTCGCGATCGTGTTGCTCTCTCGATAACTGCGACTACTCGTCCACTGAAACCACTCAATGTCTCTGACCCGACCTGTCAAAACGATCTCTGTTAATCTCAACAAGGATCTAGTTCGATCGATCAAACGCGGCCATGCTTGGCTTTTCTCCGATGCAATCGATCTACCGCAAGCCGCGTCTGGATCGATTGCAAGAGTAATCGATCGCAAGGGCGAGGCCATTGCCAGCGGCATCTACTCGCGCGAGCACCCGATCGCGGTTCGCATCTGTCGCACCGAGAAGCCCTATGCGCTCGATGACGCTTGGATAATGGAGAGACTCGAGGCCGCGATTCAGCTTCGCACCTCTTTCTTCGATCAGCAGACGACCGGCTATCGAGTCATCGCCGGAGAAGGGGACTGCCTACCTGGGCTGATTGTCGATCGCTACGCCGACGTGGCTGTGATCAAGTTGGACGGCGGAGCTCCCGAAGATTTTTACGATGCGGATGCGATTGGAAAATGGCTTGCACAGCGACTGAATCTATCGCGAGTCGTCCATCGTCCGCGCGGCCGTGGAACTGCGGGAAGATCGATCTACGGAGCTCTTCCGAAGGAACCCATTACGTTTCTCGAAAATGGCATGCTCTTCACTGCCGATGTAGTCCACGGACAAAAGACCGGGTTCTTTCTCGACCAGCGCGACAATCGTTGGTTGATCAAGTCGCTCGCTAACAATCGAACGGTGCTGAATCTCTTCAGCTTCAGCGGTGGTTTTTCGATTGCCGCCGGTATGGGTGGCGCACAAAGCGTGACTTCGGTCGATGTCGCTGCGCCTGCAATCCGCGCCGCCACCGACCATTGGATGATGAACAATCTTCCAGGCTCAAGCCATCAAGGAATCGTCGCCGACTGTTTTGAGTATCTCGAAGCAGCTCAAGCCAATGGTCAGCGATGGAACTTAGTCATCTGCGATCCGCCATCCTTCGCTCCCAGCCAGCAAACGCAAAGCAAAGCACTCGCAGCCTACTCGCGACTCGCTCAGCTTTCCGCAAGTGTTGTTGAGCCCGGAGGACTATTGGCCTTGGCTTCGTGCTCCAGCCACGTTGATGCAGCTCTTTTCACACAGGCTAATCTTGAAGGCATTGGCAAAGCGCGACGAGTCGCTCAACTGATCGCCGACCACAGCTTACCCATCGATCATCCGACGCCGCTTGCCATGCCCGAATTGCGATACTTGAAGTTCCAACTATTCCAGCTTCGCAAGTAAAGTTGAATCCAAGATCCTCTCACGGAGGCACTTAAGTAAAGCGAATTGCCTTCAAGCGACCGCTACTTCTTCGCAACCAACTTTTGAATCTCAGCAGTGATCTCCGCCGCCTTTGCTTCGGCTTCGTCGATGGGCAGCCCTTTGGCAACGCCTGGCCGCTTATGTCCAGCCGCAGCAACATACGCATTGCGCAGCACGTCGACACGCTTCTGCGTCAACGCAAGAACTTCAGGTGGCAAGCCGCTGGCTTTGAGCATCTCCAGAGGACTAGCATCTGACGACAACTTGCCTCCCAAGCCTTGAACAAAGTGTTTGGCCATGCACCAGTGCCCAGCGTCGTTGGGATGCACGGCATCGGGCTGAACCGTGTACGCGGGTTCGCTCTTGCGTCGATCCAGAATCTCGTTCGTCATAGCAGTGTGCAGGTCGATGACCTGCCATCCTTGCTCGCGCTGCGAGACCAACCACTTGGAATATTGATCGAGCACTCCGTTGTAAGAAAAGCCATCGAGCGGCTTGCGCATATCGTCGTAAAAAGGCGGCGTAATGACAATGAGCTTAGCGCCCGCGGCCTCGACCTTTTTCTTGAGCTGCTGATATCCGTTGCGATAGGCTTCGAATCGCTTTTCATCCAGCGGTAGATAGATTCCACAGTTCATGCCGTAACAAGCGAAAACCAAGTCGGGCTTGGTCGCAGCTAAGACGCGATCGAGTCGTTCGGCAAGATCTGGCCGCGGAAACTGTCCGCCAGCATGACCATCTTCGCTCAACCCCGACACTGTTTCGCTCGACAGGCCCGCGTCGATGAACTTCGGCTTGCTCTCCCACCCTTGAGTCAAAAGCCAAGCTTCAAACATGCCGATGTATTGCCCTGAAGCTGTGATGCTGTCGCCGAGAAAGACCGTCGTCTTCGACTTCTTGACCAAGTCTAGGAGAGGCGTCGAACCAGATTGTTGAGCGATTGCATGCGATGCAAACGTGATCGCGAGCAAAGCAAGGCAGAAACAAAAACGCAGGTTTGTAATCATGAGGTGGGTTCCAGAGCAAGGCAGTTAGAGAAAGGCACTTATCGGCAGGCGGGATTTTTTGATAGGTGATTCGCGCTCAGCTACGACAAGCAGCGAACTACTACTCTACCAGCTAGTTCACCGCGAGACATCTGGGTAATGAACTCGGGTAGCTGTTCTAAGCTCGATTCATGATGCAAAAGGTCCATCTTCGCTGGCTTCCAATCGCTGGCAAGCCGCTTCCAAAGCTCGAGCCGCTGAGGCATTGGGCAATCGGCAGAGGCCACGCCGCACAAGCTCACGCCTCGCAGCAGAAATGGGTAGACGGTCATCTCAAGTTGATGACCGGCCACTAATCCGCAAGCGGTAACACAGCCGCCATACTTAGTCGACTTGAGCAGAGCTGTGAGAATCGGACCACCGACTGTATCCACCGCGCCAGCCCATTGCGCCGAGAGCAACGGACGCGAGGCATCGCCGCTGGTGATTTGATCGCGGCTGAGAATTCGCGAAGCTCCCAACTGCTTGAGCGCATCAGCGCAGTCAGCCTTGCCCGTGACAGCCACCACTTCATATCCACATTGCGCCAGTAGACGAACTGCGATACTTCCAACACCGCCGGTTGCCCCAGTGACCACAATCGGTCCATCTTGCGGCTGGACACCATTGCGCTGAAGCGCGAACAGACACTGAGCCGCCGTGAACCCAGCGGTACCGATAAACATCGATTCGTAAAGACTCAAGCCTTCGGGCAACTTGACGATCCACTCTGCTGGAACGCAGGCCAGTTCGGACCAACCACCCCAATGCCCTTGGCCCAGATCGTAGCCTGTGACCAAAACCTGCTCGCCTACTTGAATCTCGGGACTAGCACTTTGGACTACCGTCCCAGCCAGATCGATTCCAGGAACATGCGGCAACTTGCGAACTACGCCTCGATGGCCTTGGCAAGCAAGGGAGTCCTTAAAGTTGAGCGACGAATAGGCCACTTCGATAGTGACATCTCCATCGGTAAACTGCTCGCGAGCCAATTGTCGAAGAACTAAACGAGGCTGCGAATCAATCTCCTCAACGAGCAGGCAGCGAATGGACTTTTCAATAATCATGGCAAACCAACAATGAAGTTTTCTTGAGAATCAGCGGAGCGGATCGGAAAACAACGGAGAACAACTGGATGGCGCGCTCTGAGAGGCGAAGGCAGTAAGCCTTGAAGGGTTTGACTTCGCGTAATATAGAGAATCGAACTAGCACAGTTGTGAAACCATCGATTTCTGTCGACAATATCGTACCTTGGCGTCGTTTCTAAAGTAGCTCGTAAGGCAATTCCAATGATCGAAAATGATTTCGAGATGGAAAACAGCAAAGCAGAAACTCCTGCGGTTGCCACGCGGCGTCAGGTCACTCTCATGGAAATGCTCTTTGCCACGACGCTGGTGGCGGTATCGATGGGAGTTTATCAATACTTCGGCTCGATTATTGCGATCTTTCTAGCGGGCGGGTTGATGGTTATTGGCTCAGTTCGGCTTTGGCCTCCTAGAAATCCGCTGGCGGGAGGAGTTCGTGGGTTCGTAGCGGCAAGCCTGATTGCCTGGGCACTGTTTGCCATCGGAACCGGAGACCAGTTTTATCGTATGGGCCTAGTTATTTTGCTGCCACCACTGGGCTATATCGTAGGTTTTTTCAATTCAGAAATGCAGAATCTCGACTAGTTTCAGCCAATAGTAGCCCGTCCCAACAGCTTCAATGGGGCTCAAATTCGTCGCATGGTATTGACTGACCGTTGTAATAGCCTGTCAAATGATCGACTTTCCAGCCCTTACTTTAGCTTTCAAGAACCATGCTACAGCTCCCTTGGCTACTCGCTTTCCAAGAAACCACCGAAACTGCCGCCAAAGATGCGGGGCAGATGCTGCAACATCCTGGCCTGCTTGCCATCTTTGCAGTCACGATCATTGTGATGCTGCTGATTGACCTAGGCGTGCTCAACCGCCGAAGCCATGCCGTCAGCAATAAAGAGGCCATTACATGGAGTGCCATCTGGATCAGCTTGGCAATGATCTTTAGTGGGTTCATCTACTACCAAGTTGGTGGCGATAAAGGTCTTGAAAAATTTTCGCAGTTTCAGTCCTGCTATTGGATTGAAAAGGCGCTCTCGGTGGACAATCTGTTTGTGTTCATCTTGGTGTTCAACTTTTTCAACGTGCCGCGAGAAGTTCACCATAAAGTTCTGTTCTGGGGAATCATCGGTGCGATTGTCTTTAGGGCGATCTTCATCTTCTCTGGAATTGGAATCATCAATCTGACCTATCTTCCCAAGATGGAATTGATGGGCCAAGAGGTTCAGATCAACGTTGTACTAACATTGTTCGGTGCCTTCTTGATCTATGCTGGTTTCAAGTCTTGGTTCGTTGATGAAGATGACGACGAGGAGAAGGACTTCAGCACCAGCCCCGGCGCAAAAATTGTTCGGCGCTTGTTTACCATCAGCCCTGAGTTCGATGGCGATAAGTTCTTTACAATTCAAAACGGCGTTAAGTTGGCCACTCCGTTGCTGGTCGTCGTTGGCGTGATCGAGTTCACTGACCTTCTATTCGCCGTCGATTCCATCCCAGCAATTTTTGCGATCGCTCCCAACGATCCATTTATCCTTTACACCTCGAACATCTTTGCAATTCTTGGCCTGCGAGCCTTGTACTTCTTGCTTGCGAACTTTATCCATATGTTCCGCCTGCTCAAGTATGGCCTGGCGATCATTC
>CAYWNG010000340.1:3191-7273 GCA_964458685.1 uncultured Pirellulaceae bacterium | reverse complement strand
TAGCGCCTTCGTTTAGGACTCTGCCCGAGTATTCGCAGCGAGTCTCACTGCCTCAGTACTTTGCAACGAACGGTTATCACACCTATGGCGTAGGCAAGATCTTTCATACTGGGACTTCGAGTGGCGGACGAGCTGCGAGTGCGAAGGCGGACGAGCGAGCGAAGATCGAACCTGACTTTATGAAAACAGGTTCAGCGGGAGGAGTTGGTATCAAGCCGTCTGGCAAGTTAATCGGAGATACGCCGATGGGAAACAACCCGCTGATGGACTGGGGAGTGTTTCCGCACGAGGACTCGCAGAAGGGTGACTACCAAGTTGCCAGCCAAGCGATCGAGCAAATCAAGCAGACACCCAAGGACCAGCCATTCTTTATCGCAGCGGGTTTCTTCTTGCCACACGTTCCCTGTTATGCCACGCAGAAGTGGATGGACCTCTACCCTAACGACTCCAGTATCTTGCCGGAAGTTCTGCTATCCGATCGCGAAGACACTCCGCGATTTTCATGGTATCTGCACTGGTATCTACCCGAGCCGCGGTTGCAATGGCTGAAGGAAAACGACCAGTGGATCAACTTGGTGCGAAGTTACTTAGCGTGTACCAGCTTTGTCGATGCTCAAGTTGGACGCTTGATGACCGCCTTGGAAGAAGCCGGAGTCGCTGACAATACCATCGTCGTGATTTGGGGAGATCATGGATGGCACTTGGGCGAGAAGTTGATCACGGGGAAGAACTCGTTGTGGGACGACGGAACTCGCGTGCCATTGATTTTCGCTGGACCTGGAATTAGCCGGGATGCTAAGTGCGGTCAGCCAGCCGAACTGCTGGATATCTACCCAACACTGATTGAGTTATGCAAACTTCCGAAGCGTGATGACTTAGAAGGCATTTCACTTGTGCCACAACTCACAGATGCGAAAACGATTCGTGCTCGCCCTGCTATCACGACTCACAATCAAGGCAACCATGGAATTCGCAGCGAGCGTTATCGCTACATTCATTATGCCGATGGCACCGAAGAGTTCTACGATCACCAAAGCGATCCGAACGAATGGCACAATCTTGTTGCCGCACCCGAACTTGCTTCGGTAATCGAACAGCATCGTCAATGGCTACCCAAGATCGACAGGCCTCCCGCCGTTGGCAGTGCGCAGCGAGTCTTAACCTACGATACAGCCACCGACACAGCAACTTGGGAAGGCAAGCCAGTCTTGCGAAGCGACGCTATCCCGCAGTAGCCGCTTTCTACTGTTGGTTCTAGATGCGATGGACGGGAAAGGATGGGAGTCGAGGAAGGAAGCAACCGTTGCCTTTGTGGTAAAACACATCGAAAAACACTCAGTCGGGAATTCGCCGAGCGGGGATAGCTCTAGCGTGTTGAGCAAATACGGTTTTGCGTCTACAACTTAGTTTGTAGAAATCACTCTAGCGGGCAACGCAGATTGTTGCCTTTGGCGGCATCAGTTTTCACGCCCATCTCAAATCTTGGAGTCCGCTCATGGTTCGTAAGTTTTTCCCTCTGGCATCCACATTGGTTGTCGTTTTGGTGTTCAATTCTGGTTGCGACAGCGACGCCGCTAAGAAAATGGCTGACAAGGCTGCTGACACAGCTAAGGAAGCCGCGAAAGAAGCCGGCGCAGGTGCATCTGATCTCGCGGGCAAGGCTACAGAAGCTTTGGCAGGTGTTGAAGGCGGTTCGGAAATGCTCAAGCAAGTCACCGAATTGCTCGGCAAAGTCACCAGTACAATCAGCGGAGTCAAGGACAGCGACACCGCCACCGCCGCCTCGACTGAACTTAGCAAGTTGACTGAAGGCTTTACAGGATTGACCGACATGTTCGGCAAACTGCCTGATGGTGCCAAGTCGGCCGTAGCTGGCGTCTTCAAGAACTCGCTTGATCAACTCAAGCCGATCATCGAAAAGGTTCTCGCGATTCCTGGCGTTGAAGCCATCCTCAAGCCAACCATCGACGGCTTGATGAGCAAGCTAGAAGCCTTCAAGGCCTAGTTTCCGAAGCTCCAACTGCTCAACAAGTTTGTCACGTATTGAACAGTTCAACGGATACGCATCTTCATGGTGTGTATCCGTTTTCTTTTGGTAGTTACCGATAGTCGCCTTTCGCTCAGCGAAAGTAGCGATCCGTAGCTGATCCTGCCAGGGTTCAGATATTCGTGAACCGCCTCATGCTCTCGCAACTGTTGAGGATGAACGATTTCATGGGCTCAATTATGGGACGCATCGTCAAAGAGTTCCGCAACAGTTGCGAAAGTATTAGGCGAAGATCTGAACCTGGCGGGTTCAGCTACGGATCAGAAAGCGACGCTACTTTCGCGGAGCGAAAGGCGACTATCGCAAAATTCACATCGGCAATCGCAATTCAAAGCAACAGCCAGGGCTGGCAGGTCGATACTCAAGCCGACCGCGCAATTGCTTAGCCAGTTGTCGCGATAGACTTAGCCCTAAGCCAACTCCGGCGGCTGTTCCGGCTGTTTCGTCCGAAGATCGCGAGAAAGGCCGAAACAATCGCTTGACCATCTGTGCGTCAATTCCTGGTCCGTAGTCTCGGACGCGAATGATTAGCCACTTGCCTTCAAAGTTGACGGATAGCTCAACGCTTGACCGCTGCGATTCACAGGCATACTTGCAAGCGTTGTCGACGAGATTAAATACAATCTGATCGACTAGATCAGCGCTGGTTTCGATCTCCGCTTCGTTTGCAGATGGAGCAACGTTGACTTCCAGCTTCATCGACGACGACTCGGCTCTGGCCTGGCATCTTTGGATCGTGTTCTGCAGCAATTGCTCAACTGTTAGCTTTGCGTAGTGAACGCCAGTCTGCTTTCGCTCCAGTCTGGCGAATTGCAACACATTTTCAACCAGACGACACAAGCGATCCGACTCCTTGACCAAGCCCGTCGCGTAAGCTTGCCGTTGAGATTCGTCTCGAACCATGTTGCTGGCAAGCATCTCGGAGTAGAGCTTAAAAGTCGTTAGCGGAGTTCGCAATTCGTGAGTCACCGCGGATGCAAACGCAGCTCGACGTTCGCTCAGTTGCGTCACTCCCCAGATCAGCCAAGCAAGGCTGATGGCTGCTACAAAAAAGCCTCCCCAAACCAGCCACAATAGCATGACAACACGACTACCGCCCGCGGTTAGCTCGATCTCCGGCATCGCAGCCAGCGGTGCTACCAAATCCACTGGTAACGTAGCCAGCGACGCGCCGATTTGCTGGTCGTTATCCGCTCGCGCAACAAGGTCGGCGCCGGGAAGGATATCGGCAATCTCTTTGAGCAAAGAATCTTTGATCGTGGGCCAATCTAACCAACATCCTTGGACTCGCTTACCCATAGGCGACTCTACGCGCCGTATTAAAACCAATCGATCTTCCAACCATACGGGACGCAAGGCACCTTCTGTCACTGCGGATTCGCCAAGCAAATTCGGGAAAGGTAAATTGAAGCGATTCATCTGCCACTGTCCGGCCGCCGCATAGTTGGTTGTCTGACCACGTTGAAGATAATCCGTGGCTTGCGATCGCGTGTTTCCTCTTTTGAAAGATTGTTGTGGTACAGCAACTTGTTGCTGTTGCGATTGAATCGACTGTTGCTCGGCGGCTTGTGTTAACTTGTTGTCAACCAGCTCCGGTGGTCCCACGCGCTGCACGTTATCGTTGTTGCCTGGAATCTGATCGTTGCTTGGCGGAAGTGCCCAAGCTAAGTTGTTACTATCATCCTGAGTCAACATCGTCTTCGAACAAACGCTCCACAGCGGTTCAAACTTAAACGCTTTGGCAATCTCATTCAGTCGAATCTGGTTCTCTCCCAGCTCCTTCTCAGTGACTCCGCACGTGAGCGCGTCGAGACGAGTCTTTCCTTGAGGCGATTGAGGCGAAGTGACTTTGCCATCTTCGCCGACTTGAAAATGCAAGAGTACCCACGGTGAAGGTCGCATCAACAGTGGCGATGGTTGCTGAGAACTATTTGCCAAGCCGCCCATACCACCGCCCATACCACCACCCATGCCATCTTTACTGGGCATACCGGCTTTACTGTTTCCTGGAGGAATTCCCATTCCTTCTGAATCA
>CAYWNG010000340.1:0-3091 GCA_964458685.1 uncultured Pirellulaceae bacterium | reverse complement strand
ACTGGGCATACCGGCTTTACTGTTTCCTGGAGGAATTCCCATTCCTTCTGAATCAGGCAAGAAGGACTGGTACATCCAGTGAGTCCGCGCGGCTTCTTGGGCAACTAAAGGCGACAACGCCCAGTCGATCTGCCACAACGCTCGCCCAATCCGCTCTTGCCTTGCCGCCTCTTGCTCGGCCATCAGCACTTCGCGCCGATTCTGCTCGGCGTCGCGATCCAGTCGAACCGTAAACCAAGAAAACCACCCCAACACTACTGCAACTAGCAGTAGTATCGCCGAGTAGGCTAACCAGATTCGTTTGGCGTGACTGAAGAACATGTGGAGAAGTTTGAAGTTTGAAGTTTGAAGTTTGAAGTTTGAGGTGTGAGGTGTGAGGTGTGAGGTGTGAGGTGTGAGGTGTGAGTTAGGTCGGGCTCTTTAAACTACCGCAGAGCATGTAACCGCAGCCGCGTACAGTTTTTACAAGTTGTGGTTCGGACGGATCGTCGCGAAGCTTTTCACGCAAGCGCGCTACCTGCATATCGACCGTTCGCGTGGAAAGACCGACAGGTGTTAGTCTCCAAACGTTCGTTAGCAGTTCGTCGCGCGAGATCGCTCGACCCGAGTTGATCACCAAGTATCTTAACAGCGTTGCTTCAAGCTCGGAAAGTTCGACGCACGAGCCGTCATGAAACATCAACTCGCGCCGCGCTAAATCAGCCCGACCGCTTGTCCATGAAAAGCTGTCTAAGTCGCTGGGGCGCTCGGGCGATCGCCGCAATACAGCCGAGACTCGCGCGAACAACTCATTCACGCTAAATGGCTTCACCACATAATCATCGGCGCCCGCGTTCAAACCAGCAACTCGATCGGCTTCGTCGCCTTTGGCAGTGAGTACAATGATCGGTAACGTAGGCTTGGCCGCTCGCATCTGTTTGAGCGCATCCAAGCCCTTCAGTTTCGGTAGCGCTAAATCTAACAAGACGAGATCGATGGGTTGCTCGATTGCCAATTGAACTCCCGTCATTCCATCTGCTGCTTCGCGCACCGCATATCCTGCGTAGCGCAATGCATCGACGACGCCACGACGAATCGCGGCATCGTCTTCAATTGTCAGTATCGTTCTATCCACAGTCGATGACTCTTGAAAAAGGAATCGCTACTTTTGGGAAGCTTGATTGGAGGAGGCTTCTTGAGTTGCGGCTGTAGGAGCTGGTGCTACTGTCAGTCCGCGAATCAGCGTGGCCTTCCCATCTACTGTAATCAAGATTTCGCCTTCCACGGCTAGTTCGTCCTGTCTTCCTAGAGCAACCATCTTCCAAAGAAGCTCAAGAAACTCTGGTGAACCAAATTCAACAACTCGTTCGGGCTCGACCTTGGACTTTTCGATCAATCCAGCTTCGACCCAGCGTCCCGATCGATTGTACAGCGAATTGCCGCGACATTGCTGAATCGTAGTTGTCGAAACCCACTTACCTGCTTGATTGACGTATCGATTCTCTAAGTTCAAACTCGTTTGGCCTCGCAGGCTTCCGTTGTTGATCTCTTGATTCCAACTGGCTTGTCCTGTTCGGCACATTACAGCTCGATCTACTAAGTTGCTACTAAGCAGCTTTTTAACGTTCTCCGAGTCGGATAGATCGATACCTTCGGTTGCGAGGAAAGAAGTGTACTCGGTCAAGATGCCATACTTCTTGCTCAGCGCGACAATCGAATCGGTCAGCTCGACCAGCTTTGGATCTAGCTTGACTTCGGCCACGTTACCAGCACCAGGCTTGCTGCTGACTAACTTTTGCGAGTTCGTCGACGATTGGTTAGCCCCCATGTCGCGCACTTGATCGATCAGACTGGCGATCTTGCGACTAGCCCATAAACGGGATACGAAAGCTTGACCTTGATTCTGAGTCGGATCAAATTCAAATTGGAACGTTACTGGCCGGTCGCCTCGTTTAGCCGTGATCTCAAACTTCAGCGGTTTATCTCCGCGGTAGCTTCCCAGTACGACCAGTTGATCGCCTTCATACAGATCAGGCAAGCGATCGGGCATCAGCTCATGAATTCGACTGGGCGCGTTGCTGGGTTGGTCGGCGATCATCAGCTTCAGGTCTGAGAGCGTCGGACCATTCAAGCCGCGATAGACCTTGGCAACTGCGGCCTCGACGTTTTCGCCCGGAGTTACAAAGGTAGCGAAACCACGAGTGCTTGTAGCCAGCTTATCCAGCAAGGGCGTGTTCACATCGAAGCCCACTCCGAACGAGAAGATGCGGCGATTGAACTTGTTATGCTTCTCAGCCACTTCGCGAATTGCTGCTTCTGCGGTGTTACCAACGGTTGCCAGACCATCTGTCAGAAACAGAACGATCGGCAAACAGCCTTCGGAAACCTCGGGGGCAAGACCCGTCATCAAAGCGTCATGAATGTTCGTACCTTCGGTAGCTGTAACCGCTTGAATGAACTCGATCGCTCGCTGCTCTGAATCGGCAGACTTGATGACTGGCTTCTGGGAGAACTGATCGATATGACTGTTGAAGGTTATAATATTGAACGCTTCACCCATGTCCAAGCCTGAGATGACCTGTAGCGCGGCTTGCTTAGCTTGCTCGATCTTCTGACCATTCATGCTGCCCGAGCGATCGAGGATGAGCGTAATTTCGCGGCGTGTCTTAGTCGCGGCAACTTTCTTGGCGTCACCGTCCTGAGCTAGACCAGCCAACAGCAAAAAGTGGCCGCTCTTCCCTCCTGCGTCCGGTGAAGTCATCAGCGATGCAGTCAGCGGGCCAGTCGATTGAAGGTACGAGAATCGAAATGCTCCAGGAGCTGTAGCGTTTTCAGGCACCGACAGCGTCGACTCATAATCGTTCACTCGTTGAACGGCAATTTGATGGCTGGGTGAATAGACTGTAGCAATCTTCGAAGTCGATTTCACTTTCGCGGTCAGCTTCCAAGGCACATCGCTGCTTTGCGAAGGACTTCTCGGCAACAGATAATCAACGCGATGGTTATCGTTGGTAAGCAATTGCTCCAAAACCAATTGCACCTTCTGTTCGCCGCCCGCGGGAACGGGAAAGACGCTCGAACGAACCATATTGAAACCAGCAAATTCCAGCAG
>CAYWNG010000339.1:0-7277 GCA_964458685.1 uncultured Pirellulaceae bacterium | reverse complement strand
CCCGATGAAGATGCGGGACCAACTAAAGCCTGGTTGGTGAAGGCTCGAAAAGACCCCAAGTGGCAAGAGCACTTTGAGTGGGTGTACGGTCGGCGACCAAGAGAAGAACTTTACGACTTAGCCAAAGATCCTCAACAGACTCGCAATGTCGCCTCCGAAGCGGCGTATCAAGAGATTCGAGCCAAGCTTGAGAAGCGCCTGTTGGCTACGCTACAAGAAACTGGCGATCCACGAGTGATCAATGAGGGCCAGTATTTCGAAACTCCTCCACTAGCCGGGCCAGTGGAGGAGTCGAAAAATGCAGCACGAAGAAACTGACTAAGGCCTATTGCCCGCCAGTCTTGTCCTCAGCCTTGGCATCAGTTTTTGACTCAGCCTTGGCGTCGGACTTTTCTTTCGATTCTTCGGTGAATCGAGTGTAAGATCGAGTCGAGTAAGGCTGGTCACCGCCCAACATTACAGAGATTGTGCATTTGTCGTCACCGTCAAAGACAATCTTCAGGTCGTAGCCAACCTCTTCCATCTCCATATTGACCAAGAGCGACTTTTCGTCCTGACGGATGGCTTCCCACTTCAGGTCAGGCGTTATTCCAATCATTTTTCCATCGGCCTTGAACTCAATTTCATTGCTTAGGAATGGATCAGCAGGTTGACCACCACCGACAACAGCGCCCAAAGCGGAGAAAAGTCCACTACTAGATTTCTTGCCCTTGTTGCCAACCGTCCATTTGCCAACAAGCGTTTTGCCGAAGCCTTCACGGGCTTGCTTAGCCAGAAGTTCATCTTCGGTCATGTCTGGAGCTTCAGCATTTGGAACAAGAACGCAGATCGCGTTTTTGTCTTGGTATTGCAGGTAGTAGCGATTTCGAGCTTGGTCGAAACCGAGTGCTACGTGCTTGCAACCGCCACCGATCTTGGCCTTACCGATGACGCCGACAAGATCACCCGATGCATTGAATCGCTTGATTGTTCCGATGCTTGATTCCGCGGTAAGGATGTCACCGTTTTCACAACAACGAACATTCATCGGATTGCAGCAACTGCCGAAGCCATCACCGCCCATTCGATTGGACTTGCCGAAGCTGCTCAGTCGCTTGCCTTCGTGATCCAAAAGACCGACTTGGAACTTGGTGTTTTCAGCTAGTACGAGGAACTCTTTGTTCGCTTGAAGGTCGAATTGCCCACAGCAACCTGAGAGTCCTGTGAGTATAAGTGAAGGCTCGGACAGGTCAGGCTTAGCCTTCCAAACTTCGTAGCCATAGCCTTCCAGTGAGTTGCAAGCCACGAAGACCGCGTCTTCAGTTGCCGCAATCGCGCGAACGCCCGAGCCGCTGTTCATGATTTTGTCTGGATCGATTTCGGCCGACTCTTCGTACTTCTTGAGATTGTCTTCCATCATCTCTTTTTGCTTGAGGTACGTTTGCAGACGCTTTTGATCGCGCTCGGACAACTCTTCTTCGGACTCTTCTAGCTTCTTAATGCGATCCGAGATTTGCTCAACTTGCTTGCGATAAGTCTCTTTGACTTTCTCAGCTTTTTCCTTGGCCGCCTTGACCATGCGTTCCTTGATGTTTTTTTCATCGGCGAGCTGAGGACTGCGTTGAATGCCTTGAACTTCACCAGCAGCACTGATCAGAGCGACTTTGCCGCTGCCGCCTGCGTAAATCGTTCCGTTGGGGGCAACGTTGAGAGCCGTTGCAGCGAATGGAAGTTCGACTTCCTTGATCAAGGTGAGTTCTGGAGTGTAAAGCTGAAGCACGTTGGCTCCGGCTGTCACACTTGCCAAAATGTTTCCTTCGCTCGTCAAACAGAAGGTGTGCAATTGGCCCGACTTTTCGCCACGTTTGGGCTGGAAGACTCGCAATTGTTTGTGAGTCGGAGCAAGCTCCTTCGCTGTTTCAGTAGCTGACACAACTGTCGATAGTGCTAAAAAAGCCAGAACCAAAACTCTTTGGCACTGTCTGATCATTATCCTCATCTCCCCTGACCTTTCGATTTGAGATATCCTAACGGGCCGACCTGGGCATCAATTTTAGCACATAAAGGGGGTGTGCAGTCAAGCAGTTTTCGGAGGCAATTTGATTGTCTGACGAAAATGTCCCGCCGAACTCGCTGGATCGTGTTTCGAGACCGGATTTACCAAGAAATTCCCGCACTAGACAAAAATATGCCGTCCACCATCACTATTGTTGACTATCAAATGGGCAATCTGCGTAGCGTACAAAAGGCTTTGGAGCATGTTGGTGCCCATGCGATCATCAGCAGTGATCCCGATCAGATTGCTAAGGCAGATAAGTTGATCTTGCCCGGCGTAGGAGGTTTTGGAGAAGCGATTGCCGAAGTTCGGAAGCGTCAGTTAGACCAGCCGATCGTTGACCTGATCAAAAGTGGCCGATCATTTTTGGGCATCTGCTTAGGTCTCCAGATGTTATTCGAAGTTGGTACCGAGGGAGGCAATCACGTGGGGCTGGGCGTTTTGCAAGGCAGCGTGGATCGCTTTAGTGGGCCTCGCTACGCGGCCGGTGCTGAGTTCAAAGTTCCGCACATGGGCTGGAATCAGGTCAAGGTTCGACAAGCCGATTGTCCCCTGCTTCAAGGCATCGCGTCCGAAAGCTACTTCTACTTTGTACACAGCTATTACGTCGTGCCTCGCGATCCCAGCGTAGTCTGGCTGGACTGTGAGTATGGCGAAACATTTTGTGCTGCGGTCTGGAAAGACAATCTTTACGCTACGCAATTCCACCCGGAGAAAAGCCAAGCAGCAGGTCTAAAGCTGTTGAAGAATTTTGCAGAGCTTGAGTAGCGCCGCAACGGTTGGCTTTACTTGTGAATGCGACATATTTGAAAGCCTGGGATGCCAAGCTCAGGTAGGGTCGTTTGTATAATTCGTGAGCCGCCGCGAAGCGATGGCATTTTGTGAGCTTGCGCGCAGTATCTGTCGTCGCTCCGCGACTACCGGACGTCGTTCGCATTTTCCTGGGCTCGCGCCGCTCACGCCCCAGGCTGTAAACTGCCATCGCGTTCGCGATTGAAAAACTTGCGTAGCGGCTCGACGGACTATTTGATAATTCGCTGATTGGCGCTGGCTTGACCACCTAGATTCAATTGGAGAGGTGGTAGATAGAGCTTTGTTTCTTCGCGAACGTCACTTGATGAATGGTCTGTGCCCAACTGAAATAGGTCAGGCGGCATTTGTTGAGCCGATAATCGAACCGGTGAGTCCCACTCGGTTAGGACATAGGCCTTGCCTCGCCCATTGGCATCGCCGTCGTTCCATGTTTCCACTTGGAAAAGCCAGTAGGGCGAGTCGGAGTCTCGGTGGCCAATTGCTAGCTTCACATTTGGCGGAATGACAACATCATAGGGCTGTTGAAAGAGTCGTTGGTCGACGAGCGCTTCCGCCTTAAGTCCCATGGGCTGGGAAGTCGCAATGCCGCGAATCCACCAAACTTTGCGATTGCCCAATTGTCCCTCAGTGACTTTGGTCCAATCGTATTTCTGAGACATCGTTCTAAGGACTTCAGCTTGCCCACCAAAGGCTAAGTACATGGCGACAACGGGATGCTGATATGTCTCGGTAGTGATTGGCAATCGCTCGCGGACTTTAGCTAAGTCGATCTGCGTCATCGTGCGTTGGTCGCCTACCGAAGCCATCGTAGTTAGCAGATCACCATCACTGACTTGGAGCAGTGAGTTCATTTGATCGCCAGCGGGAATCTGCAAAGTCATTCTCATTTTGCCCAGTCCTTTCCCGCCGCGAACGTACTTGCCGAAGCTGCTGCGTTTCTTGTCGGCGAACTGGATTGATTGACGGACTTCGCAAAGCGTAGGAGCTCCCCAGACGGAGTCGAGCAGCGTTCGATAAAGAATTTCCGCTCCGATCTCTCGAGCCGGTGGAGCGGCCGGAATTGGCATTTGAGGACGATCGGTGGTCAGATCGAGAGCCGCTTTAAGTGGCTCAGGCGTGACGGTAGGACTTGGAAGGCTGCTTGAGTTGCCTGGCGCGGATTCGAAATCCTGCGAGCGACTGACGCGACTCCATAGTCCAATTCCCCAAACTGCGCAGGCTGCCACCACCAGTACTTTTAGCCACCAAAACCATCGCTGGAGCAGGCTTTTTGGGGCGCGTTTGCTAGCGTTCTGCTTGGGTAACCTGATCCACATGGTTGGGTTATGCCGAATTTATCAAAGAATTCAGTCGTAACAGGCCGAACATAAACCACGGATGCTGTGTGCATGCGGTCACTTCGTTTCCGCAGGCGAGACAAGCATGCAACAGTACGAGGTCGTTGGGCTTTTGAGTTGCGGCGATAGTAGGCAACTTGATTGTTCGATGTCCAGGTGAATAAGCCCGAGCGAATCACCTGGAGGCCTCACAAAAACTCACTCAGGATCGTTTCGTTTGGCGGCAGACATTGGGCGGATTCCAATGTCTTGCCAAAACTAGGGGGTTAAGCATGAGAATGCGTGTTTTCCTAACGCTAGCCTTAGCAGCAGCAAGCTGCTTCACAGGCTGCGCAACAACGGCTAGACACAACCTGCCGCCCGCTCAGCGTTTGCTTGAGCCAGGGCCCGGCGTTGGTGGTCCCGGACCAGGTGTCATGGGAGCTGAGATGGCCGCAATGGCCGGACCAGGTCCAGGCATGGGAATGGACATGTCTGGTGGAATGAGCATGGCCGCCGCCGGTGGACCAAGTTCACCAGTGGTTCAAGCCGCTTATCAATGTGGTTGCGCTGGCGGTGCTGGCGGCGGAGCTGGTTATCCAGGCTTGCCAATGCCAGGTTCACCAAACATTCAGGTGATCTTTAGCAATCCAGACGGAATGCAGATTCACTATGACAGCGTTGGCGACGGAAGCTTCTCCAGCGAAGCACTGTATGTGCCAGGTCGCTTGGAGTTTCCACAAGGCGGTATCTTCCGCTTGAAGCTGACCAACATCACAGGTATGGAAGGCGTCGAGCTCTATCCAACTTTGGAAGTCGCAGCCGGAAACATTCGCACTGCAGCTTACCTCGCTCACAATGCGATTCCAGTTCAATTCACAACCGACGATTTCCAATACGTCATCGGTGGCAACTTTGTGACCAAGGTAATTTACTTGCCTGATCCAGAGTTCCAAGGCGACGCACTGGCTGGTGTTGGAGTTATGTCCAGCAATCGATTGGAGCCAGGCTTGGATCCAATCGTCGAAGCTGATCGACGTGGAGCGATCCTGGCGATCATCCGCATCGGTAACAAGGACATTGAAATGTCCAACTCCAATGGTGGCCTGCCAATGATGGGCGGAGTTGTCATGGGTGGAATGGGTGGAACGTGCGGTCCTGATGGCTGCATGGTTCCTGGCGGAGTTCCAGCTTCATTGCCTGGATATGTCGCTGGTGTTACAGGACCTCAATACGGTATGACCTACACAGGTACACCGATTGGATTGCCTGGACCTCCTCACATTCCGCTAGGATCACCAGCGGGATTGAAGAGCCACACCATTCGCAATTCGACTCGCATGGACATTCCAGATCCTGTGAAGCACATGCAAGTCAACGTGCGTCAAGTACCTGGTCAGAGCTATCCAACGCCACCAAGCCGCGTGTCGATTCGCGAACAGAACATTCATCCTGGTGTTCCAACCGGTATGCCAATGTACATGCGAAGTAGCCAAGACGTTGGTTCGGGTGCCAATGGCGAGTACTGCCCACCGCAGTAAGCTGCCAACGGAACTAAGTACGAATAACTATGCCTAACACAGTCAAGCGATACAAAGCATGGCTGCAAGATGAAACAGCGAAGCTCAGTCCTACAGTTGGTAATCAGACTACAAAAAGTAAGATCGCCAACCACGCCTTAGACGAGCCAAGCAATAGACAACGATCCTAATGAGTGAGGCGGTCGAGCCACCTAGGCTCGACCGCTTTTTCCCACATCACGATCACGAGCTTGTCAGCCTAAAGAAGAACGCTTCGGTGTTCAAACTGGCTGCGAGATTTGAATCGTGGAGTGCGACAAGCGTTAGAGCCACGACTAAATCGTTGTCACCCTTGATCCTACACTTGACTCCGCGCTCCCGAGCAGGCAGGTTGAAACATGAACACACGATCGCTTAGGTCCAGTGGACTTGGCCTCGCAGCTCTGATTGCCATCGGCGGTCTTGTTAATCTCTTGAGTACTTCGACCGCAATCGCTCAATCGCGGTCTTTACCTCAGACTACACACCACTTGCTCAATGCTTCAGCGCCTCCAGGAGTCGTTGCATCAGCTCAGGTGGCGGGCCGTAGAAAAGGCGTCGGTACCTTTACCGCCGTTTCGATCACCGGTCCAAAAGGTTTGAAGGTTGGCCTCGCTCGCGATGGTCAGTTCCTTCCACCCATCGATGCTCCTGTAACCACGGGCATGCTAGTCGGGGCAGTATATCGATTTCATGTAACCAATATCCCTGATCGTCAAGGCGAAGAACTTTTTCCGACGCTTGAGATCATTGATCGTACCTATCCGCAACCCGGTCGCGAACATCGCTTTCCAATTCCAATCGTCCTCACCGACGAAGACCTCGAACTGGCTCTGAATGGAGCTTTGATTACTCGTGTAATTTACCTCGAGGACTCCGATGTGGCCGATCCGGTCGCAACCAAACCTGACGTACAGATGACAGTGGACGTTAGTCCCAACGAAAATGCGCTCCGAACAGCAGATGTGCTCGGCAAGCCCCTAGCAATCTTGCGAATCGGATCACGAGTCCCCAGCGATCCCAATGGCGACTTGATGGAGTTCCTTTACGGTTGCCCTCCATGGGTTCCATTGCCTGTTGCGCCAAATCGCGAAGCACTCATTCGCGAAGGCAAATTGCCTGAAATTATTCCAGTCGAACGAGCCACTCCGATCTATTCGGAGAACCCAACCGAGAACTACCCACGCGTGCCTCAAGCAAGATAGCCTAACGAGTTAGCTCTGTTCAGATCGCCGGTAGTGTCAGTTGTTGATCGAATCAAAAAGGTATCCTGTAGTGTTGAAGAGTCATGCCATGAAGCAAAACATTCGAACCAAGACACTGCTAGGCTTTCCTAACAAAGCTGCTTTGCGCAAGATGCTGGCAGTTGGTTCGATGGGCTTAGTCGGCTTGTTGAGCCAAGGCTGCTCATCGACCGGAGGCATTGTGAGCTTCTCGCCTAAGCTGTTCAACCCGACGGCTTCGGCTCCGCAAACCAATTCGAAATCGGTGGCTGCTAATTCCACTCAGCCAATCAACGCCGCTTCACCCAACAACTCAGCTTCACCCAACAAC
>CAYWNG010000338.1:0-7309 GCA_964458685.1 uncultured Pirellulaceae bacterium | reverse complement strand
TGCTACAGCCTCGTTGGTCTCTGGTGGATTGGTCTGGATATCGCTACCAGCCAAAGCAGCCACGTACTTCGTCTTGGGATCGCTGGCCGATTTTGTTCCAGTGCTCGCGAAGATGATCTCTTGCGAGAGCGGCGTAGCGTGCGTCTTCCAGAAGGTTTGATTGGCTTGCCAAATTTGCTTGGCGTTGACGATGCCGACTAAACCTTGAGCGGCGCTGCTTAGAGTGGAGGCGTGCTTGGCCGTGTATTGATCGACTCGCGATACAAAGATGCTGTAGACACTCTTGAATTTGCTTAAGTCGCCATGGCGCTTAGCTCCAGCCCAAACACGATCGCGAGCTGTTTCATATTGTTGCATCGTGAAGGTCAAAGTCACGTTCAATGTGACTCCAGCGGCAGCCAGGGACTCAACTGCATCCAAGCCAGCCGGCGTGGCAGGAATCTTGATCATGCGATTCTTGTGACCAGCAGACCATTGCAATCCCAATTCGATGTAACGCTTGACGCGTTGATCATGAGGCATGTTCAGTTCGGGATCTTCAATCAACGGATCCAATTCAAAACTCACCCAGCCAGCATCGCCACCCGTTCGTTCCCAGACTGGCATGAAAGCATCTTGAGCTTCGCGGACCAATTGATCGGTCAACCGCCACGCAATGGTTTCGTCATCGGAACCACCGCGACTGAGGACCGCGATCTTTTCATCAAACTTGCCGCTATCGACTAGGCCCGCGATGATGATCGGATTGCTGGTGGCTCCGACTGCTCCCCAATCCAAGTTGATCTTAACGAGATCGGGATCGATCGAATCGAGGTAGAGTTTTGTGCCGGTTTGAATCAGGCTTGTGATCGACGCATTTGACATGAGTTTTTTTCCTTCCAAGCAGCTATTTTTAACGTGAGAAACCTGCCCGCGGAGAGTTGGTGACAAGGTCCTCTTAGCAAACCACCAATTGCCAGCCTAGTCAACCAGTAAAGCAGGCCGTCTTGCCAGTCTGCCGAACTATTCGTCCGACTTCTGATTGCACGTCGGATTGAGCAAAGAGGGAAGCTGACAGTAGACGATTGGCTGGTTTTCGACCACAATATCGCACTTTCCATACCTGAAAACTGCTGATGTTGGCTGTCTTTTCGGGCGAGGCCTACAGCCCAAATTCACTCAACCAACCCCTTTTCACACTAGGCTGTTAAGATGACTAAACCACTGAATGTCGCCATGATCGGACTTGGATTCGGATCTGAGTTCATTCCCATCTATCAAGCTCTTCCTGACACCAATGTTCTGGCACTTTGCCGTCGTAACGAAGCCGAACTGAAGAAGTGTGGCGAGCAGTTTGGAATCGAGCGATTGTATTTGGACTACGATGCTGTGCTGGCAGATCCAGATGTTGATTTCGTGCATATCAACAGTCCGATCAACGACCACGCTTGGATGTCATTAAAGGCCTTGGATGCCGGTAAGCACGTTATGTGCACAGTACCGATGGCGACCACGATTGACGAGTGTCGGCAGATTGTCGAGAAGGTTAAGAAGACTGGTCTAAAGTATATGATGGCAGAGACAGTCGTTTACAGTCGCGAATTCTTGTTCATCAAGGACATGTACGAAAAGGGCGAGCTCGGCAAGATTCAACACTTGGCGGCATCGCATCCGCAAGACATGGACGGCTGGCCAGAGTATTGGCAAAAGATGATTCCCATGCACTACGCGACTCACGTGGTTAGCCCGTGCTTGGGCTTAGTCAACGGACTTGCCGAGTACGTCAGTTGCTTTGGTTCGGGAACAGTGCGTGAAGATATTGCCAAGAAGTCTGGTAACAAGTTTGCTGTTGAGACTTGCCATATCAAAGTCAAAGACAGTGACTTGACCGCTCATATCTGGCGGTTCCTTTACGATGTGGCTCGACAGTATCGTGAGAGCTTTGATGTCTACGGAACGAAGAGAAGCTTCGAGTGGACGCTTATCGAGCACGAGCCGCATGTGATTCACACTGCGAAGAAGCCCGAACCTGAAATCGCCGAAAAGATCCAAGTCCCCGACTTCGCGCACCTGCTGCCTAAAGAGATTCAGAGGTTCACCTTGCCTTCCGAAATTCACGACGAGAAGCACTTGTCGTTCATTCAAGGTGGTGGACACGGCGGTTCGCACCCACACCTGGTCAACGAATTCGTCAGTGCATTGCGTGAGAAACGCGACCCACGTCCTAACGCGGTGACCAGCGCCAACTGGACTTGCGTCGGAATTTGCGCTCACGAGTCAGCATTGCGCGGCGGTGAGATCGTTCGCCTTCCAGACTTCACGCTCGGATAGCAGCAGGCAAATTCTTCCATGTGCCGTCCGCTGCTTTGACGATTCCGTATTTCCTACGCCTCGCAAAACACCATTGTTTTGCGAGGTTTTTTCATTGGATATAGTAAGTGCTCAGAAAGGCCTAACGCCACGGAATGTCGTAGCACACTTTCTGAAACGCCACGGAGTGACGTAGCACACTTTCTGAAACGCCACGGAGTGTCGTGGCACACTGCCCCGAATGCCACGGAGTGACGTAGCACACTTTACTTCTTGGGCTCGGCAAAGCGAAGGTTAAGTTCCGCGCGAACTTTGCCGGCCGGAGCAGTGGTAATCGTGGCTGTGTCCCCTTTCTTGTTGTACAGCAAGGGTTGGCCGCTGGCTGGATCGTCTGGCAATGGATAAGGTAAGTCGGCCAGCGATTCGGGGAGCTTTCCATCGTGAGCTGCACCATACAGGCGAATGCCTTCTACAGCTTGAATCAACAGCATGCGCTGGAGTGATCTGGCTTGGACGGCTCGAACCGAATGCCCGGCGAAAAGAAATTCGCTCAGCCGTGTGAACTCGGGCCGAGTGCGGTCGGTATTCTTCTTCTCAATCGCTTCAATTTGCTGATTGCCTTGATGCAGCGGTACGTTGGTCCACTTGAATAGCTCATCGCGAGCCTGTTCAAAGTGATGCTTCATTGCCAGAAAGAACACTTGAGCCTGAGGGTATGCATCGATTTTCTCCGGACTAATGATCGATTGTTTTACCAAGAACTCTTTAGCAGCAGCGTAGTTTGAAGATACGTGCTTTTGAATTTCAATCCGCGGATCAGATTGCGATTTCGATTCTTCACCCATCTCATTTCCGCTCCAGTAGAATACTCCATTCGCCTTCATGTCATCAGCAAACTCGGCAATAAACTCTTGCCAATAGGCCTCGGACCTCGGCTGTGCATTGACCTGTTGCAACTTGGCAAACTGAAGATCGATAAAGTGATACTCAGACGCCACGCAGTGTTCCCAGTCGATCAACGGTTTAGGCAATCGTGAAACTGCCCAAAACAGATTGGGACAATCGGGATGTTGAACCAGATAGTACAGATCTTCGGTGGCGATACCTTGAATAGCGCATCCCACTAACGCACTTACCAAGAAATCATCTTGACCAACGTGCCGTGCCATGGCGTACTGCTGTCCAACAATCTTTATGGCATCATCAATGCGATTTTCTGCAATTGCCAATCTACATCGCATCGATTGTTTGCGAGCCAGATCACGAATGCCTTGCACTTCAGGAATAAGGATCGCAAAGGGATTTTTCGAGTCCTCGACCTGACGATCCATTTCGAAGCGATCTCTCAGCCAAGCCTGCTCAAGTATCGGCGACTGAAAGGCGGTGTGCTGTAAGTACTCCTTCACCTCCTCAATTGGATACTTCGAAGGAGGTGTATCTAAGTATGAGAGCGGAGGCACATCCGCGGTCCCAACTTTTTCGACCTGAGCTTTCGCTTCCGCTTCAGCTCCAATCTCGAATAGTTTTTTCAGCTCGGTTGTTTGTTCAAGGAACCCCATAGCCTTTAGGTAGAGCGAAGCGGCATTGCCACTGTTTCGCTCGAATGCATCAGGCAAAAACTTGTACTTGAGAGCCGGAACTGGTTCGGCTTTGGGATAAAGCGTCAAGTCGAACGTTTCGGTATAGATCTTAGGTGCTTCGTCAGCAGGTTTGTCTTCCTGAGCACAGCTCAGCATCGCTGGAATTGCGATCCATGCGCAGACCGTCGTCAAGGTAAGAAACAACATGCGTTTCATTATTAAACTCGTTTACTTAGAGCAATGTTAGGAGAAAAGAGAATTGCCAGCTCTGAACACAGAACGGCTTAAGCAGTTAAAGAACGTCAATTGAAGTCAAGCAACTCTCGGCGCAGTTCTGCTTGAGATTTGGGAAGGCCGTTACCTGAATTCAACGCCGACTCGTAAGTCTGCGTGGATGTATTTGGAGCTGATGCGGATTTGCTGACCAGCTTCTCGCCCAAGCCATGTCGCTTAAGCCGAGATGCCCAAACGCCGGAGTCAACGATCAGATCCCATCCTTCCGCACGTTGTGGGCGAGTTCGATTTTGTGGTTCATTGCTATTGGAGCTGTCTGTATCTTCTGTCGTTTGTTGCGACTTAGTCACCGTCGACTGACCAGACTGGGCTACGGTAATGTCTTGCGGCACGTTCGGAACCGCCTGTGTTCCCGCGTATGGAGTTCCCGCGAATCGAAGTAGTGCAAAGGTAATCAGAGAACCCGCTAAGGCACCTGACCACCACGAACTTGCGATTCGCTTGACGCGCGGCTGCGATCGATTGAGATCAGGTAGAGTTGATTGTTCAGTTGCATGATCCAATGCGTCCTTTTGACCGTCGGAAGACTCGGGCAAGTGCGAAAGGATCTTCTGCCAGTTGACCTCTGGCTGAGCTGGCTTCAGTGATCGAAGCAATTCTGCATCATCGTCTAGCGGTTGCTCGTTCATGACTCACCTCGAAGTTCAATGCTCACATCTGTTCTTGTGTCTGGTTGCAAGTCGGCAAGGCCAAGTTGTTCTCGCAAGCTAACGATTGTTGATCGGTAGATGCGAAAAACGGTGGTGACCGGGCGATCTACCAGCTCGGCGATCTCGGCAAACGAGAGCTCGCCCCAAACTCGCGACGTTACAATCTGTCGTTCTAGCTCGGGCAAGCCCGTTAACAGCCCCGCGACCGTTTCACCGTCGAGCCCCACCGATGGATCGGCTTCGAACCAAGCTTGCTTCTGCTCAGCCGCCGAACTCTGGTGGCTCGCTCGACGTCGCTCGGATCGCGACTGCGTCAGTGCTTTGTTGCGAACAACTTGAAAAAGCCAGGCCGGAATACTCTCGGGCAACTGCGGTAACTTGCACAAATCGATGAGTGCTTCTTGGAGAGCGTCATCCGGATTGCCACACCATTGACGAGCGAAAAGAGTCAAGCCGCGTCCATAGCGCTCGACAATCGCTCGTAATTGGCTTTCCGTGATTCGGCTCACCAGGCGTTCCTCTTTTTTCGACTCAACTTGACCGACATAGTGAGTCGCCGCCCAGCGGCGGTTATTTCAGAATCCGGCAACATTTTTCGAGAATTGTCGATTTTGCAGTTTTTTTGTGAGGCGGGTAGGTTCTTCCGCCGCAAAAGTGTGCCACGACACTCCGTGTCGTTTCGTTTGGTAGGTTCTTGTCTGCCGGAAAGAACCGGAGTGGACTTTGGCAGCGAACAGATTTTGAAGTGCGCAAGTGTATATCGAAGGGAGAGGAAGAGGTTTTTACGCAAAGACGCGGAGGCGCAGGGACGCAGAGAGGAGACCTGTTGAAGGAATGAGTATGGTTAAGAAAGTGCGTTTTGTAGGGAACTCAAACGTGGTCAAACCCGGCAGGAGTTTGACCTACCTGCCGGAAAGAACCGGAGTGGACTTTGGCAGCGAACAGATTTTGAAGTGCGCAAGTGTATATCGAAGGGAGAGGAAGAGGTTTTTACGCAAAGACGCGGAGGCGCAGGGACGCAGAGAGGAGACCTGTTGAAGGAATGAGTATGGTTAAGAAAGTGCGTTTTGTAGGGAAGTCAAACGTGGTCAAACCCGGCAGGAGTTTGACCTACCCGGAAGTCAAGCTTCATTGCTGGCTATTGATCGATCTTGAAACATTTCTCGTAATCTGATAACGATACTCGCACTTCGTTTTCAAGACTCAAGGAAGACCACGATGTTGGCAAGATTGTTCTCTGGATTAGCTATTGGCGTTCTCGTCATCACAGGCAGTTCGATCGCTCAGGAAAAGTTTAAGCTCGAGTATAAGCTCAAGCCTGGCGAGCAGATTGTGTCGAAGGTCTATCACGAAGCCGAGACACAGACGAACATCTCGGGTTCTTCCGAAGACAGTCGCTCGCAGACAACCAGCATCAAAGTCTGGGAAGTGAAGTCTGCTGAGAAAGATGGCAACATCACCTTCGTCTATTCGATCGACTCGGTGGATATGCAGCAGAGCATTGGCGATGGCGAAGAGATTAAGTACAACAGCAAGTCCGACAAGGAAGCCCCGAAAGTGTTCCAACGCGTGGCCGAAACGGTACAGAAGCCGCTGGCCACCATTACGATCAATCGTTTTGGCGAAGTCGTTAAGCGCGACAATGAACTGAAGAGTCCGCTAATGGGAATTGGCGACTTGGCTGTTCCTCTACCGCCAGAAGCTGTCGCCGTAGGCGCGGAATGGCAAGTGCCCCGAGATCTACGAGTGCGACTGGATGACGGATCGTACAAAGTGATCAAAGTCCGCGAACTGTACAAGCTAGAAAAGGTCTCCAATGGAATCGCAACGATTCGCATGGAGTCTCAACCGCTCACCCCAGTCTCCGATCCATCGATCGAAGCACAGCTCATTCAGCAACTCAGCAAGGGCACGATCAAGTTTGACTTGGACACTGGTCGGCTAATCAGCAAGAAACTCGACTGGAGCGAAAATGTAGTTGGCTTCCGAGGTGCCGAAAGTTCGATGCGCTACAACGCAACTTGGTCTGAAGAGCTTCTGCCAGCGACAGCTCGAACAGCCGCGACAAAACCAGCCGCGTCGAAGTAGGTTTCTTGCCAACCCGTTGGTCCGTTGGCCCTTAAAGCGTTCACGTTTCACGACCCAGCCCCTTGTGTGGTACGATGAGCCCGATGGGCTGGGCTAGGTAAATCGCTGGGCCTTCGGTCCGAAATCCCAGAAACTGTGCTACATCAAAACTACCGCCTGTGGTTCATAGGCTGACTACACAGCAACTACAGGCAGAGCTTTAGTGCGTTTGAGTTGCCGGTTGGCCTCGATCGCGCGTTGTTGGTCTTCCTCGGGGACTAGTTTGTAGAACACGTCACGCTGGCGAGCTTCATAGCCTAGCTCTTCGATGGCTCCACGAATCTGATCAAGAGTCAAGAAGTGAATCGTACCCGCTTCGCGTGGAAAAATTCCATCAACTAAATTGCTCTTTCTCCAACGCGGCGGCGC
>CAYWNG010000337.1:0-7313 GCA_964458685.1 uncultured Pirellulaceae bacterium | reverse complement strand
TCCCAGAAAGGCCCTTGGTACGCAGGGCACGCTCGATATCTTCCTTGTAAAGAATGCGAGCCAGCGCACCTGAGTTGGCGGTATAGGCACTAGCCTTCCGCAGTCGCCCCTTGGAGTTGAGATCCGCCTGAATGGCTTCGAGAGCGAGCGAACGGAGATTCCCGTCGTACTTTGGCAGTTCTTTCAGATTGGGATAAACGTTGTATTGCCCAACTTCATGAGTAATCAGAGGAATCTTCAGGCACTTCAACCCTTGGTCATAATCGCTGTTGGTGTTCGGTACTGTTTGATTAAGAAAGCCCTGGCCCCGTACCCAACCGCTTTGCGTTTGCTGCGAAATGAAAAAGTCATCCTCGGGGCCAGGTAGTAGACCTCGCTCTGAAAACGAATAGGTCGTGCTTGTGAACAGGAGGTGCGGAGCCAACTCGCGAAACTGGGCTACCATCCTATCAACGAAACGAAAGTCGCCATCGAGTTCGTTCCCCATGCTGAAGAATACGAACGATGGATGATGAGCGTAGGATTGGAGGATGCGTTTTCCTTCCTCCAAAAGAAACGTGTCAGTCTCTGGCCGCTTCCCCATCTCAAACGTCCAGTTAGGGAGTTCAGCCTGAATGTATACTCCGTGCCGATCAGCCGAAGCAAACGCGGCTTCGGGCGGGCACCAGGAGTGGAACCGCAGATGATTGAGTCCATAACTCTTGAGCGTTGCGAAAATTTTGTCCCAGCTAGCCTCGTCCATCGGTGGATAACCGGTCTTAGGAAAGATGCAACACTCTAGCGTTCCCCGCATGAAAGCAGGTTTGTCGTTGATAAGTAATTGCGTCCCCTTGGTCTCGACGCTGCGAAACCCCGTGACCAAGCTGGTGCGATAGCTCGTGTCGATTGCCTTCAGATCACAGTCGATTCGATAAAGTGCGGGATTGAATTCTGACCAAGGGACAGCCTTCCCTTCGGGAACAGTAAGCTCAAAGGTACCGGGCTTTGAAACCAGTTTCTCCCAACGGAAAAGCTCTGGCGCATCGTGATTGAGCGGCTTGATGGAAACGCTCAGCCTACCGGGCTTGGCTGCTATGACTCGGAGCGGTTGCGTCAAAATCTGAACTACTGCCGGACGTACCAGTTCAATCTTTCCGATCAGTCCATTCCAAATCGTTTGCGTTTCATCCGTGTAGGCATGGCCGATTGTTCCAATATCGACCTTCATGCGATTGTCGACGCGAATAACAATCGTGTTTTTTCCGGGCCTCAATGCGGAAGCAACCGGATATCGATGCGCAGTAGTCAATGAGTTGCGCGATCCTAGCTTGTGACCATTGACCCAAACGGTCGTTTCCCAAATCGCACGTTCCAGTAATAGCTCGACACCTTCCTCCGGCCACGAATCGTCAAGCTCGAAGGTGCGTGCGTACCATGCCGAGCCGACGTAACGAAATCGTTGGTGCAGGTGATGCAAGACCTTTTCGTTGAGTTCTGGCTTGAGACTCAGCGGTTCGCCAAGCGACGCTTCGCTGGTGATTCCTGGCAACTCGATCGACTGCCCAACCACATCATCGAACCACTTTTGTGACTCGCCAACATCGCTTGGGTCCAAACGCACTTGCCATTTTCCGGAAAGATCCAAGGACGAAGCGTGTGTGAGCTGAGTAAGCATCGGCCACGTCAATAGCACTGCCACATTGATGGCCATCGTATGTAGAAATTGAATCATGGGTGGAGGCAGGTTGTAGGGAGGGAATTTGGTTTGGTATTGTGGAGCCTTGAATATGCGGCAGTTGAGCTGCACAGTCAAACATCAAGCGGGGGTATCAAACAGTGAGGTATGATCTTACCGCGAGTTCGGAACGAGAGGATCAATTCGTTTTCTCCAATGTTGACAGCTTTAGTTGTTTGGCGAGTTCATTGGCCAGCAGATGACTTCGATCAAAGTTCAAGACCTTCCTCAGGTGGGAACTTGCCTTCGAAATGTGATTATCACCGTCACCGGACGAACAGTGCGACAGGCCATGGCATGCGAGCGCTGCCAACAGATGATTCTCGGCATCGCGGCGGCACTTTAGGTCTTCATCAAAGACTAGCAGGTTAGGCAGGCTGGTGGCAAAGTAATCAATCTTGGCGGGCTGTCTGAGCTTTTCGTTCGCATATTCGAATAAGCGGTGGAACAAGATCGCAGCTTGATCGCGTTGATCCAATTCGAGCAATGACAATCCTCGGTAGTAAGTCAATGGGCTGAACTGGGTCACTGCCATCTCTGAGAAGTCTCCATCCTCCTCAGCGGACAATTGGAAATGTGACCGCGCTTCGTCATGACATCCGAGCGCTGCCAAGCTGCGTCCGATCCAGTAATTTACGTTCGCCTTGGCTTGCAGTGGATGGTAAGCCTCGCCCAAGGAATCCGGAGTCTCCATGGCTCGGCTAAAGTGCTGAAGTGCCGATTCGTGGTTCCCATTCTCCAAACCGGTCTGTCCCAACAGCAATCGGGCTTGCGTGTACTGCCGCAGGACCGCTCCTTCGCCACCTTCCCAGGGATGAAAGCGGCGTGAAAGCAATAGGTCCAAAGCTTGCTGTGGCTGTCCGGTGGTGTTGTAGAGTCCCGCCAGTTCAACCGTCGCATCATCGCGTTGCAAGACAAGTTCACGGTGCGCTTGCAGAAATTCCAATCGCTCCTCAACTGGCAGATTGCGTTTCTTTGCCAACTGATCGAATTCGCTAACCAGTCGCGCATCGCATGGGGCCAATCGCATCGCTTGCTGATAGTACGCACCCGCGCGATCACCATCGCCGCAGTGGTTCCAGGCTGCAATGCCGAGATTACGGTAAACTTGAGGAATCTCCGTGTTGTGCTCGGCTGCTAAGCGCCATACGTCGATCGCGTCTTGATGCCGCCGCTTATCAAACAGTAGGTTGCCCAATCCGTAGGCAGCGAGCGGATCTGCGCCGGGCTGTTCGAGGGCCCAGCGGAGGATCGCCATCTCCTCGGGACGCGACGGGAAGAAGTGGTCAGACGGTTGAGATCGCGCACGTTGCAATGCTTCTGCAGCATCCGTAGCACGGGTACATTGCTTGAGCCAAGCCAAAGCATAATGCGTCATCGCAGATCGTTGGAGCGGATTGGGGACCGAGACGAATTCGACAGGGCTGGCATGATGCAACTCGATCAAAGCGATGGCATGTTGATAAAAACCTGCTTCGATATAGTCGAAGGCTAGATCCAGTATCGTCTGGGCATCGTTCCTTGTTTTGGAGAGGAACATCTCCATCTGAGTCGCGACATCGCTCGCTTCGGCGAAGAGACACAGGAGGTGACGTGCCCAGTGATCCAACGGGTCGCACTCCAGCACACGCTCGATTGACTGCCGCAGTTGGGCTGGCGGTAGTGGCGTGCCTTGTTCTGCTGCCAAGCTGGCTTCGGCGAGCACGAGTAACAGACTGGCTTTGTTACTCTGTCGATTCGTATCCAAGGACGCGCGGAGATGTTCACAAGCGGTGCCCCAATTCGACTGCACACAATCAAGAGTAGCAAGCTGATAGTAGGCCGCCGATCGCCATTCGTAGTTCCATGTCGACTTGTAAAGTGCGGCATAGGCCTCTTGAAAATGCCCTAGCGCTCGCAGAGTCAACCCAAGATAGTAGTGAGCCTCACCTGTTTCCGGATTCGGATGTCGGCTGGTCAGTCGATTTACCGACGACTGCAGATGCTCTCGAGCCAATTCGTACTGCCCCCGCAGCAAGTAACGTTTTCCGAGTGCCATATGGCAACGGTAATCGCCGGAATCACGCCGCAGACCTTCTTCCCAGTAAGGCTCAGGGGAGCGGGTCGGGTGTCGATATTGTTCCAGATGACTACCAATGTGAAACAGCTCGTCAACCGACGACACGTGATCTGGGTTGGGCGGCTCGGTTGCGATCTGCCGAGAGCGATCGGCGACGTGTTCGCGATCCAACGGTCGATAGGCTAAGACAAGCTTGCCCTTGGTTGAACGCAACGCCACCGAGAGTGTACTGATCCGGTCCCCCTCGAACTTCAGCTCGCTGTTCTGCCAAGCTTGTCCGGGTTGTAGAGTCAGATGCGTATGCAAAAGGATGCGATCACCATCACAGACTTTCAGCTCACCTTCAAAGGCAGAACTTACACACAAACCGAGTTCAATTGCGCGATCGGTTCGTACGTTAAATGCAAGTGCTGCATCGCAATTGGCTTGCTGTACCGGACCGATCTTCTGAATCGGCCACCAATACTGAGAAAAGGTCTTGGTCTCGTAAGGAAGCAAGTAGGAGAAGTCTGGCTGGTTGTCTGTATAAACACCAGCCATCAACTCGACGTAGGGTCCCCCTTCATCGGTCAGTTCGCGATCCCAACTCCAACCAAAGCGATCGTTGCCCCAGGTCCACTGTTTTTTACCGGGAGCGATGTGTCGATTCGCGACGTGCACGAATCCACCGCCGGCGGCATGATCGTAGCCACCAAAGAAGTTGAAGGCGGTTTGGCAGATCATATAGCTGGTTGGTACTGGAATATGTTTGTACCAGCTCAGGTCGTTTGCACCGCGCCGACTTTTGTAATCAATACCGTAGTAATGATTTTCAGCTACCGGAAACGACGACATCGCTCGCACGGCGTGATCAGCGACATAATGGACGTCCGGGGGAAAGAATGACTGGTACTGATCGTGAACCCGAGCCGCGACGTTCGCCCACCAGAGGAATGTGTGCGTCATGGTTGTTCGATTGTACAGACGAGCTCTCAACTCGATTAGCGAAGAACCTGGACGCAAGCGAACGCCATGCATTCCTTTAAGTCGATTCAGCGGATCATGCTCACTCATCCATACGGTGCAAGCCCCATCCGACTCTTCCTCAATGTGGACATCGGTCGGCATGAACGTACCGGGGCGATGGTGTTGCGGCCAGTTGAATTCTACGCCTCCAGAGATCCAAGGTCCGGCCAGTCCAACCAAAGCTGGCTTGACGACATCCTGCCGGTAAAAGAAATCGTAATCGTGATTGGTCTTGTCCTGCCCTAGCCAAATCCGACCACCGATTTCCGGCATCATTTCAAGTCGGACAAAATCGTTTTCGAGTCGGGCAATTTTGTAGGTCGTATCACACGGCTCGTCGTATACCTTGTCAACGAAAGGTACTGGATAGACCTTCCCGTTGCTGCCTTGATAAACTCGTTTCTCAAAGAAGAGAGGATTCTTTTCCGGCTCTCCGATGGGGTATGTTGGAATCGTTCGGCGATCAAGTTTGGCTTGGACTTTCATAACACTCACTTGTAAGGCATCTCGCGCGGCAACAGGTTACCGCATAGGAACGCTCGGTAGAGGTGCGGGGCAATCAACGCAAGCCCACACCTTGAATCAGATTTGCAGCATCATCGAAAGTACAGAAACATAGCGACCACACTGGCGATAAGCAGTGCAGCACACCATTTGACGATCGGCTCCGTCTTTAGCTTCATCTCTTCTCGAATAGGCAGCGTTTTGGGTGTCTGGTTCGGTTTGACGAGTGTCATTGCACACATCACGGCAAAGACAATCACAAAGCAGATCAGCACCTGCGTTAGAAAGTGCAGGTGAAGAACTCGCTCTGAAAGCACTCCAGTGAACAGCCCTTCTTTGTTCAAGATCTGCAGCGTGGCGTACATCACCGGTCCCAGCAACAAGGCCACTGATCCGGCCGCCGCAGGAGCTCGCGGCAACCAAAACGCACCCAGGAACGCAGCCACGACTCCCGGCCAAATAAATCCCTGAAGCTGCTGCATGAATGTAAAGACACCATCGGTCAGAAGCGGTGCCGTGAGGCAACCCAGCACGACAAAGGTCACCGTCAGAATGCGGCCCAATCGCACTACCGATTTATCGGACGCTTGAGGCATGATAAGCCGCTTGAAAATGTCGATCGATGCAATCGTGGACGCAGAGTTCAGCAACGAACCCAGAGTAGAAACAATCGCACCGGCGATCGCGGCGAAAATGAATCCACGAATGCCTGGTCCTACCAAGTTCTTGATCAGCGTCGGATAAGCCGCATCCATTTTTCCGGCTAGTTCATCTGCATACAGATTGCCCGCCATGATCCCGGGTATCACGATTGCAAACGGCACCAGCAGCCACAATGCCCCGGCGAACAACATGCCTAATTGTCCGTCGCGCAATGTCTTGGCCGCTAGATTACGCTGCACGATGAATTGATTCAGACCGCAGTAGTAGATCATGACGATCCACATGCCAGTGAGCACGGTATACCATGGCAGTTGGTCGTAACCTGGATGGCCCTTGAACAAAAGCAATTGCAACTTCTCAGCATTCGCCGCGCTGAACTCGCTCCAACCACCGCTAGCCGACAGGCCGAAAAAGAAGACGATTAACCCACCTACCAACAGAGCGGTGCCTTGAATCAAGTCGGCATACGCAATTGCCTTCAATCCGCCTGTGGCTGCGTAGAGCGTACCGATCCCGCCAATGATCCATACACCAGTCGACATGGGAATGTCCATCAACACGTCCAAGGCCGTCGCGCCAGTGTAAAGTACGGCGGTTAACAGTACGCCAACATAGATCACGACTGTGCCAACGGCCATGATGCTTCGCGCGGCTGCGTTGTATCTGTACTCCAGGAATTCAGGGATGGTATAAATGCCCGCCTGCAAGAAGCGAGGCAGCAGCGTGAGTGCAATGATCGCGATGAACACCGATCCCATCAACTGCCAAGCTGCCACGGCGAGCCCTTGCTCTGCAGCACCGCTACCCGCCATACCAACCATCTGCTCGGAAGAGATATTTGCCGCCACAATGGAGATGCCAATTATAGGCCACGAGAGCGATTGACCTCCCAGAAAGTAGTCCGATCCGCTTTCGCTCGTTCCCCGCGGGCGACTTTTCCATAAGCTCACCCCTAGGACGATCACGAAGAAAGCGATAAAGGTGATGACATCAATTAGGTTCATTGGCGGGTGTCAATCTGGAAGGCGAAAGCGTATTTCGATACGAAGAGGTAGGGGATAAGGGCGCGCTTTGCCTCTTCATTTTCATTTCGTATCGAAGCGATGTCATTACAGCTTTGGCTTAGAGTCGTTTCGATTTTGCATCAAATCAATTTTGCATCAAGGAAATCGAGTGTAGCGTTATTTGTGCTGCGGCTCGCTTGTTGTCACTTGGTGACCCGGATCACAAAGTCGACTAACGCTTGGCTGCGAAAGAAGCCTTCCCAGAAGTTATGGCCTTGGCCTTTGATGACATCGACGGTAATGAATGAATCCGCTCCAGCCTCGCGATACTTGGCAGCGAGGGCAGCCGAGTTGGCTTCCAACG
>CAYWNG010000336.1:0-7314 GCA_964458685.1 uncultured Pirellulaceae bacterium | reverse complement strand
CCCAATTTTCCCGAATAAAAATGCTTCACAGCGTTGCCTGAAAGGGCAAAACAATTAAGCTTCTTCCAATCGATTCTCTTGTGGTGACGCAACTGGTATCGCAATGGCCCTCAGAACGAAAATTCACTTCACGCCAACAGGGATGTTGCGGTTCGAATTGAAGCTACTTAATGGTTGCATAAGCTCTCACCGCCAAACCCTTAGCTTCAACCCCCCCGGGTTACGCTTGGCTCGCGGGACTCGCCGCGCTAACCCGGGGCTAGGGATGTGTCGCCACTTCGTGGCTTATCGAACAGTAGAATTCAATAAGTGCAAAGGCACCAGTCAATCAACTCGCTCTAGGCCTAGTTCAATCGGTGAGTTGGTACGGGACGGCCAGGTCGGAAGCACTGAAGAGCACGGATATCTGCCGATGCTTGAAACTGTGGAATGACCGCTTTCAACGTCGACCGAACCGTAGCTTCAAGCTCTTCTGGCGACGTGGCTACACGGGCGTTGACCACCAAGTCGGCTACGGACGAGCTGGCTTTGCTAGGTAACGAAAGAACTGGACGATGATCGTTGCTCACCAAATTGGCTACAGCATAAGATTCGTCATGCATGGCAATGACCTTAAGGTGCGCCACTTCAGCATCAGCCGACTTAAACGCATCGTGCAACGAAGTCAGAAGACTCATGATCAAGCTATCCAACTCAAACGGCGACTCAGCGGTCAGAGCCACTTGGCAATTCAGCCATCCAAGCTCTGCTTCACCTTCGGCATAAACATCGTAGTCAACCTCCATTGTGCGTTGACCGAAGACTCCTTGCTGCCCCAAAAACGCACACAGCGTCTCAAACCCAGCTCCAGTCTTAGCCGACGTTTGAACGATGGGTAAATTCGGGTACTCACGTTCAAGCAGTTCGGTGATCTTGGCAACCTCGCTAGGCTCAAGTTCATCGATGCGATTAAGAATGACAAAGTCCGCTTCCTCAAGCTGCTTGCGAAAAATATAAGCAGCCTTAGGTGAGAAGCCGCGCTGACCTTCACCGCTCAGAATCTTGATGCCATGACTTGGCTTAATGATCACACCGTACGGAGCAATCTCAAAGGGCTGTTCGTAGATCTGCTCCAACGGACGGATCACGGTGGCAACCAAGTCGGTGCAGCTCCCCACCGGCTCCGCCAATACAACGTCGGGCCGCTGATCCAAACTCAGCGATTCAACGGTGCTGGTCAGTGCGTTGAAGTTGCAGCAGAAGCACGATCCGGCAACTTCGCCGACTTGGAACCCCTCGGCGCGAAGCAGCAAAGTGTCGACGAGATCGCTCGCCTGATCGTTGGTGACAATGGCTACGTTCTGGCCCTGGCTACGAAAATAACTTGCCAAGCGAGAGATGGTCGTGGTCTTGCCAGCGCCAAGAAAGCCACCAATCATTATGAATCGCGGTGCATCGGACATTGTTTTTTCCTTTAACCCCTGGGCGGACTTTCAATCATCTCAGGCCATTTTCTCAGACCAATTATCTCAGGCCAAGCCGGTCTGAACATTGTCCTTTGAACCTCCAAGTAAACAAGTGGATGGAGTCGCTACATGAGGGCGGTTCTTCAAGTTCTGTCAGCCAAATTAAGCAATTTGCCTAGCCGTCATTCTCGCCAACAGGAGGTTGTAGAAGCCCGGATGAGTTGAGGTGTGCGAGTTGGCCATTCGGACTACAATATTCGGCTTGATTACCTCCCGCCCAAGTTTCTCGTAGAGTTATTGGAACTGAACCGATTGTGACATCACGAATCCTTAAGAACCTGGCCCTCGATGTTGCCGTCAGTGTTGCCGCCGATTACGTCCGTAGGCCGCTAGTCGTCTGGGCGATAACTTTGGCAGCCGTACTGGTGAGCATTGGGGTAGCATCGCCAGTCGTCGCGCAATCCAAGTACGCGACTTCCGATAGCATGTCTGGCTATGTCCACATTATCGATCTCTACGATGAAAACAACAACCGCATCGATCCCGCGGCGGAGAATGCCAAGCCTTATTCGCCTGAGAAGACCTGCGGACGCTGTCACGACTTCAAGACGATCGCTCACGGCTGGCACTTTAACGCTGCCTTGCCAACGGCCAGCTCCGATCCCGGTCGACCTGGGATGCCGATGATCTGGTCCGATCCAAGAACCGGAACGCATCTGCCGCTTTCGTATCGCGGCTGGAAGGGAACTCATAAGCCTAAAGAGCTGGGGCTCACGAATTGGCAAATGGCAGCCAAGTTCGGAGGCTATGTACCTGGGATGACTGTTGAGTCACAAGCTGAATCAAAGCCTGCGGAAGGCGAAACAACGAAAGTTGTGGACCGCACGCGAATCACTGGAACCTTGCCGATCGATTGCATGTTGTGCCACTTCCGCCCCGGCAGCGGCTACAGCCCGTTCACTTGGACCGAACAAGTGCAGGAACAGAACTTTGCCTACGCTCCGACCGCAGCGTTGGGACTGGCCGTTGTTACTGGCAATCTGCGACGCTTGAAAGATGATGTCGATCTTTCCACGGACGAGGCCAAAGAACAACTTCCTAAGCTTCAGTACGAGACCTCGCGCTTTCGCAGCGACGGCAAGGTGTTTATCGACCTGATTCGAAAGCCCTCCAACGAATCTTGCTACTACTGCCACACAAGTGTCCCCAGCGACTCGCCCAAAGGTAATCGCTGGATGCACGACGATGATGTTCACCTACGAGCTGGGATTGCTTGTGCCGATTGTCATCGCAATGGTTTGGATCACGAGACCATTCGAGGCTTTGAAGGCGAGAAGCATCCATCGGGAACAATCGCTGGTTCGCTTTCTTGCCAAGGCTGTCACATGGGTGACGCTGCGAGCACTCAGATTGTCGGTCGCCTTGGCGCTCCCAGACCTGCGCACAAAGGCTTGCCACCGTTGCACTTCGATAAGCTGAGCTGCACGGCGTGCCACTCTGGACCAACACTCGACGAAGAAGTGGGCCGACAAATCACTTCGTCAGCTCATCAGTTAGGCGCGCACTTCAAACGCACAGGCGATGAACTGCCAGCCATCTTTGGTAACGTGATGTTGCCAGTCGACGAAGCCGGATCACCCGTTACTCAGGCTGACTCGACCGGTAAGTACACACCTCATCGCTTGACATGGCCAAGCTTTTGGGGTGTGATTCGCGGTGAAAAGGTTGAGCCGTTGAATCCTGAACAGGCTTTCGAACTCGTTCGTAAGCCGCTGAAGATTCGCAAAGATTTTGTGGAAGAGATCGGCGAAGTAAAGCTCACGCTCAGCCAACGTAAGCAGATTTTGGGCGATGATAAAGCAGCCAGACTTAAGCCTGAAGAGCTGGACGATGCTCAGAAGAAGTTGATCGACGATGCCGAAGCGGCTGAACGCAAGAAACAGATCGACGAACGAATGTTGGCCGCGCTGAAAGAGATCGAAGCCGCTATTCCAGGATCGCAGGCAGTTTTCGTCAGCGGTGGGTCAGGCATTATTCGTAACGCGGAGAATCAACTTGCACAACTGAGTCAAGACAAGCTTGGCGATGTAGCGGCACCCTACGCTTGGCCTTCGGCTCACATGGTTCGTCCAGCTCAGCAATCGCTGGGAATCAATGGTTGCAACGAATGCCATGGACAGAATTCTCCATTCTTTTATGCTTCGCTCAAACCAGTCGGTATCGTCCCTGGCCAAGAGACCGCAGAAGTCGCCGCTCATGAACTGCAACATGCTGACATTCAGCGACTAGCTCAATGGAGCCAGATGTTTGAAGGTCGATCGGCGTTTAAGATCGCTAGCCTGATTGCATTTGCTCTAACAGGCTTAGTTGTGGTTGCCTCGATAGCTGTTAACCTCAGTTCGTACTGGCGAGGCAACGCTAAGACACGATTTTAGATTTTGGATAAATGCCATTTCTAAACTACTGAAAAAACCTTGTTCCGTTTTGAAGAATGAAGCTCAACGTGGAAAACTTTGCCTTCGATAAACTGCTGATTCCTACTGCGATGGTCACCGGAATCGTCTTTTTGCTCACAGTGCTAGTCGTGCTCGCAACCAAGAAGCACCGCACCGATCGCTACGAACGCAACTGGTTCACGCGTCTGTTGTACTTGTTGTTCATTGGCTGCGTTTCGGTTCTAGCTGCAACATCGTTCGGATCGATTCTGCAACATGGCCACATGGAACACTACGCGCTGATGGCCCATACCACAGCGGCTGGCGGATTCGTCTTTTTGACATTAGCCGTTGCGATTTTCTTTTTGCCGCGAGGAACAGCAACCAAAGAGAACTGGCGCGTAGAGAAGTGGAGTGTGTGGGCGCTGATCGCAGGTGCCGTCGTGACCACGGCAACAATGTTAGTCAGCATGCTTCCGCTGCTGGATACGAATGGCCTTATTCAAGCCGTTCAAATCCATCGCTACGCCGGATTACTCACCGCCATCGCTGCCATCTTCCACGCATTTTCGCTTATCGCCGGCCGATTAGGATATCGCTAAGCCGATCGCTCTCTTCGTTTAACGGCAAGCCGCAGGCGACTGTGCTTCTCGCTTAGCGACTGCTCTTCGTTTAACGGCAAGCCGTAGGCGACTGTTCTTCTCGCTTAGCGACTGCTCCTCGTTAACGGCAAGCCGTAGGCGACTGCTCTTCTCGTTCAGCGACTGCTCTTCGTTTAACGGCGTTTAACGATTTGGGGCTGATCGCAGTGTTCGTCATGGCGGGCGAGGACGCCCGCGCACTGGAGTGGAGTCGCCTTCGGCTTGCCGTTAAACGCCGTTAAACAAACCACCCAGCAACGAAAAATCCCGCTACGGCGATGAATCGCCGCGCGGGATTTTTTCTTTACGCAGTTGTGCGGCTCAACCGAGCGACACGACTGTTACTTAGATCCTCGATTGTGAAGACTACTTGCCTAGCTGGTCCACCAAGCCGCGGGCGTCGTAGACATACTCAAGGGCATGCTTGATCGCTTGACTTGATACCGAAGTGGCTCGCATCTGTCGATCGTCGAAGATGTAGTTGGCTGGTAACGACTGCAGGTTGCCGTCGAAGATCAATCCGACTAGTTCACCCGATCGATTGACCACTGGGCTTCCCGAGTTCCCGCCGATAATGTCAGCCGAACTTACAAAGTTGAAATTCATCTCGGGGTTCAACTTAGCCTTAGCCTTCTTCCAAGACTCGGGCAATACAAAGTCCTTTTGACCAACGTGAGCCGATTCGTGAGCGTAGGTTCCACCGAGTGTAGTCCACGGCGGAAGTTGTTGACCAGCTTGTTCATAGCCCTTCACGACACCGAAAGCCAGTCGCAGTGTAAAGGTCGCGTCGGGATAGGTGGATGTACCGCGAGTCTTGAAGATGGCTTCGGCGATTTTGGCATAGGCCTGCTTCTCTTTTTCAGCCAAGTCATCTGCCAACTTGCGATAACTGCGCACATCGGCATCTAGCGTTCGAGCGAGTACGATCATCGGATCATCGCTGGCTGCCACAGCCGCCTTGCCGCCTTTGACCAAGACGCGTCGAGCCGCAACGTCCATCAACTTCGTTCCGCCAACTAGCTCGGCAGCGCGATCGGCGGGACCTTTGCCATTCATCGCTTTTTGGCAAACAGGATCATCGGCTCCACGATTCTCCAACATCAGCGAAAGCGAATCGGCCAACAAATGCGTCTCTAAGTCGGCATACAAAGGAGCTTCGCTAAAGAGTTGTTGCTCCAACGATTCACGACCCGCATCTGAGTATTCTGGCAAGCGATCGCGAGCTGGCTTTTGCTCCTCTTCGACAAGTTCGACGATCTGCTTAGCGATCCCGTACAGTTGCGTGTTCAGGTTGATACTCTTGCCCAGCAGAGCAGCTTGTTGCTGTTGAATCTCAGCAACTGCAGTGAATGCATCGGCAGCGCCTGCAAGAGACTTGTCAGCCTTGATCGCCTTCAGCAGCGCTTCTTCAGCTTGTTGCTTACTCTTCATCACAGCCGGATCTTGCAAGCCACCCAACATACCCAAGTAAGCCTTGCGCGAATTCTGAACGGAGAATAGATCGTCTTTGGCGCGACGAGCGTTCTCGACTCCGCGAAGACCAAATTGCTGCAAGGCGATCTCGCGTCGTCGCAACATGTTCAGCGTGTAAGGCATGCGCTTGTCGCGTTGGAACTGCAAAGCGGCCATGGTGTAGATGCGATTGGTGCGACCGGGATTACCAGATACAAAGATCAATTCACCTTCGGCTAGTGCCTTATCGGACCACTTGAGATAGTGATCGATCTTGGCAGGCTGACCATTTTCGTAAACGCGGAAGATTGTCGCATCTAGATTGAAGCGTGGATATTCGAAGTTGTCCGCATCGCCGCCAAAAAAGGCGATCGCAGCTTCCGGTGCCCACACCAATCGGACGTCGGTGTACTTCTTGTAACGATACAAGTGATATCGTCCGCCTCCGAACAAGGTAACGACATCGCTACGAAGTCCGGTGCTCTTGAGCGATTCCTTGGAGATCTCGTCGATGACCGCGCGTCGCGCAGCAACGGCTTCGGAGGTCGGCATTTCAGGCTTGACGGCCGCGGTGACTTTATCGGTAACGTCAATGATCTCGACCAGTTGATTCAGCTCAAGATCCGGTGCCTTGAGTTCCTCTTCATAGCTCTTGGCCAAGAAGCCATTTTCCAGATAGTTCGCCTTCTCGCTCGATAGCTTGTACAACGTGTCGGAAGCGACGTGGTGGTTGGTTAGCACAAGTCCATTGCTGGAAATGAACGAAGCGGAACCACCAACGTTGAATCGAACGCTCGACTTCATCAAATGGTCGGCCCATTGTGGTGTGGGTTCGAATCCGTGCTTGCTCTTGAGCTGTTCGATAGGCAGTTGATTGAACAACCACATTCCCTCATCGGCTCGCGCGCTACCGACTACGGCAGCCGTTGCCGTCGAAAGCGACAGCAGTAAGCCCCAGAGGCTTGATCTGTTTCGAAACATACTTGATCCCCGTTAATCAGACATTGCTTTAGACCAGCTTGAGCTGGAGTTATTTTGATTGGCTGATTGTATCTTAGAAGCACAGATGTGAGGATGTCCCTGGGGCTGTGCCGTTATTGACGCTCAACCGAAATCTGAACAGTCGCTCGACAACCTCGGCCGGCACGATTCTCAAGGGTCACGAAACCGCCTAAAAGCTGCGCGAAGCGTTGAGCCTTAGCCAAGCCCATCCCCAGACCGCGACCAGCTTCGCGGCCACTAAAGTAGGGATCAAAGCAGCGTTCTAAGGCCTGATCGGAAAGCCCTGAGCCTTGGTCATCGATCTGTACAACTAAGCTGGACGAGTCGTAAGTGCCGGAA
>CAYWNG010000335.1:0-7335 GCA_964458685.1 uncultured Pirellulaceae bacterium | reverse complement strand
CGCTTTCTGGCGGTTCTCTTAAGTGAGTTGGGCTGGGAGCTTGTAGTGTAATTCCTGGACCGTTACGATGCTGGGCTGGCTGAGGCGATTGAGTTTCTCACTGAGCTTGATACTACGGAACAACAGCGGCAAAGACTTTTGTTAACCCAACGACTGATGACGGAAGGTTCGCGAGCACAACCAGCTCACGTCGTACACCTTCCCTTTTGGATGTATGTCGCACATCCTCGCTAAGACGGTTGCGCGGTTCCACTAACATATAGACGTAAAAAAACCGCTAGGACATTCATCCTAGCGGCCATATTTGAGCCTTCGACTGCTGGCGGCAAAAAAACGGAGCCGCTGCGAGACTGGCGAAAGTCGGGCGTGCTTCTGCACTTGCACCTTGTGACTTTGGCCAACGCAAAAAATTGGTCCCAGTGCCGGAAAGACAGCCGAAAGTTCATTTTTGTGAGCTCTTCAGTGCCCACGGGTTTAATCATAGGCTACTTTAAGCGAACAGCAAGCTAGATCGACAGATCAGAAGGCAAATCCACTTCGAATTTACACAGAATTCACGACTTATTGGTTGAAAGATGCCGGAGATATCCCGCTAGCAATCTATCCCCATCGAATCAAGATTGCCTAAAGTCCGCCATTTCGTCATGTAACGAAGCTCAACCCTGCTTGGCTTCGATGGTCGCCATGACTTGGTCGATTCGCGAGCCCTCGGTATCAACGACAACAAACTTGACATTTTGCCAGTTAACACTGTCAGCTTTTTGCGGCCACTTCTTGAGCAGCAACATGAGGAAGCCTGAAATCGTCTGATAGTTCTCCTCCATGGGCAACTCGTCCCAATCAAACAGGCTCTTCACATCGCTAATGTGAGCTAGCCCGTCGATCAGCCAAGCATTCTCGCGATCCTTCATCTTGATAATGCTCTTCTCGCGCGCGACCTCTTCGACGATGCGTCCCATAATGGACGCCATGACATCGTTCATCGTCATCAAGCCGACCACCACGGCATACTCATTGGCAACCAGAGCGATATCCTCGCCAGCCTCGCGAAATCGTTCAAGACAGTTGAGGACAGTGATCGTATCGGGCATCAAAAGTATGGGCTTCATTCCGAATGCCTGAAGCTGATCTCGCTGAAGCTTAATCGGCTCTTGATTCATCGCTCTGGCCAAGAGGTCCGAAGCGTCGATGTAACCAATAGCGTGGTCGATGTCTCCGTCGGTGATGACAAACCGAGCCTTGGGTTCATTCGCGAGCACTGTCTTAATCGTCTCGGCATCGTCGCTCACATCGATCGAAACGATGTCTTGCCGCGGAGTCATCGCGCTGGTGATCGCTCGCTCACTGAGTTCAAGTACGTTACGAATGAGGTGATGTTCATCGCGATCTACGGCTCCTGAATGTGCGCCGGCATCAACCATAGCGTAGATGTCGTCGGTAGTGACATCCTCTTCGCGCTTACTGTGGATGTTGAAGAACTTGAGAATGGTGTCGACGACCTTGCCAAAGAACCAGAGGAACGGAGCAAAGGGGCGTTGCAGTCGACGAAGAATCGGAGCTAACGTGCAGGCGATTGGTTCGGGAGCGTAAATGGCAAGCCGCTTAGGAAGCAGGTCGCCAAACAGGAGAAAAACGGCAGCGATCAAGCTGACCGAAAGCACTACCGCCAGACTTTCTCGAAGCACCCCTTCGGACAATCCGATCGCGGCAAACACTGTTGAGAAACGTAGCGTGAACGAGGACTCTCCAAAGACACCGGCCAGAATCCCGACCACGTTCAAGCCGATCTGCACAATCCCCAAAAAGTGATTGGGATTGTCCTTCAACATTAGAACCACACCTGCGCGGGAATCGCCCGCGTCGAGCATTTGATCAAGCTTAATGCGTTTCGCGCTGGCGATGGAAAGCTCAGCTAACGCCAGAAAAGCGTTCACGCTGATCAGAATCAGAAGGACAACAATTGTTTCGCCAAGACTCATTATTGGTTGGCCTCATCGTGAGTACAGCACCGGAGTGGCGAATCTGCCCATAACACAAGACGACAGCCTGAATGTAGTTTGCGGAAAACTCAACGTCAATGGCGGCGACAGTGCGAGCTACATGCCTTGATTGATGGGACATATGAAGAACGTCATTGGTTCAGCTCGTTGAAATACCGAAACGATGATCCCGTTAATTTCGGCGGATCGATTACTTCGGCGGATCGATCTCTCGCAAAAGTTCGGCCACCCCCTTTCGCAGCATTTCGTCGACGCGATTATCGTCGCGTAAAGAACGGATATGCGCGAACTCAGTTCCATGCTTTATCAGGTGAAGCAACTCAGCTTTACTTGCCGCTTCTGTGGCAGGGTCTGAATTGGCGTAGAGAAACTGCTCTCGCATCCAGTTCGTCAGCGCGTTGGCAATCAGATTTCGATCGTTCGTCTCCAGATCGCTACGAAGTAGAACTGACTGATATCCCATCATGATGTGAAATAACTTGAAACTGCGATCCTGGGGACTTGAGACCTTGGAAAGCGCGAGAGCGTAGAGATCCAAGGATGCTCCGATGTGCGAAGCCTCACAAACCTTGGCAATCTCAACGATTTCGTCATAGGCCATCGAAACCGTTTCGGGTATACCTGCCGAAGCGATCTTCTCCTCGATTTCAACTCGGAACTGGGCTTTGGCCAATTGAGCGTCGATCGGCAAACTTGTCGTTCGTCCATTGAGTAAGAATGACTTGCTTCTCTTGTACTGTTCCAATGCCTGCTGGTTCTTACCCTGAAACAGCAGCGTCTCGGCATGCAGGAAGTACGGCTCGGCTTGATCATCCGCCAAGCTGATCAGTTTTCGTGCGATACCTTCAGCTTCCTCGAATCGTCCGGTGGTCAGTAACGACGAGCAAACGTTTCTGTGTAAGAAATAGTCGGCAGGATGCTTAGCAAGAGCTACGGGATAGGACGTAAGAAGAAGCTTAAATTGCTTCGCGTAAAACAGATTATCAATCGTGGCCGGATCCGTAAGATCTAATTCAGGCGCGGGCTGCTCAGGAGGTTTTGCCGGTGCAGTTGGCTCAACAATCTTCACCTCAGCTTGAGGCTCAATACGCCGCACATCTCCCAACCATCTTGAGAATAACGCTCCGCAGCACACCAAAGCAAATACACCAAGCGTCGGGAGAGCCAATGTACGTCGACGATCAGCGTTTCGAATCGATTCAAGTAGGTCGAACACCTGCTGAGCATCGTCGGGTCGCGCATCTTGATCTTGCGATAAGCAACGGATTGCCAAGTCCGCCATACGTCGATTCCGGCAGCTTCGCAATTGCTCAAACACTTCCCTGAGATCACATCGCCGAGCACTTTGAAGAAGCTCTTCCTCGTCAGCTCCTTGGTAGGGAGCTATCCCAATCAAAATCCGGCAGAGGATTGCCCCTAAGGCAAAGACATCACTACGTTGATCCACTTGATCCATCGCGCCATGTGCCTGCTCGGGCGGCATGTAGGCAAGCGTACCGATGACACTGCCGTTTAGCGTCGAGTCGATGCGGGTGGAATCATCCGCGATAGGCTGTCTGGAAGTTTTTTGCCCCACGCGATGGTAACGCGTACTTCTCGGTTCTGCTGCCGGATGTGACGGAAGATAAAACTCCCCCGAGTCTGCCTGAAGGAGATTTTTGCCCAGCCCCCAATCCATAATCTGAACTTCACCAAATGCCCCGACCATGATATTGCTGGGCTTCAAGTCGCGATGAATGATGCCACGCGAGTGCGCAAAGGCCATGGCTTGGCAAACCTTTGCAAAGATCTCAACTGCTCCTTTTTCGGAAATGGGAGGCGATGCGGTTAACAATTGAAGCAGCGTCTTGCCTTCCACCAGCTTCATGCTCACAAATGGCCGACCGTCTGCGAACTTGGAAAGCTCATGAATCGGTACGATACCAGGATGAACTAGCCGAGCACACAAGCGAGCCTCCCGCTCTAGTCGGGCACGCATGGCATTATTGTCTTGTGTATCCAACAGACACTTCACTGCCGTCTCGCGCTGCAAGTGCTTATCCCACACTCGCCAAACTACGGCAGAACCTCCGCGCGCTATCTCCTCACGAAGCTCATAACGACCATCACTTGTTGGCGTCCAAAGCGGGTGAGGAGCCTTGGACCTCTCCAGCCAGTCGTTCTGAATCTCGACCAGCTCAGCCACGAGTAATTCAGAATCCAAACTGCAGTCTGCGGGAATGAAATCGGCGGGTGATACTTGCTTGCCTTCAGAAAGCTCTTGCTCAAACCGCCAGCAAATCTCATACAGCTCGCGCTGTTGCGACGTGGTAAGCTCATTCGGAGGGTTGTTCACGATCAAGTGCTTCTTGCCAAAGACTGCGTATTAAATTGAGCATTCGCTGTATCGTTCGACGAGTCCGATTCAACTTCTCTGCAATTTCGTCATTCGTATATCCCTCAAACTTCAGCAGTGCAACTTGTTCCAGGTTGGGATCTTTCAACAGCGAAATAAGTTCGAAACACTCTTGCGATATCACCTCGCTGGTTGCCGCCGGTAATTCATCGACAGAATAGTCCGTGGGTGAACTTCTTACATGACTGCGCTTGGTCGCATTTTGATATTTAACTCGTTGCCCGACTTTTCTTATCAATACGGTCAACATCAACTGCCAAAGTTCATCGCGATCGGCGAGCGATGCGTACTCGCCTTCCTGCAACTTTGAACACAATATGTGGAAAGTACTAATTGCAGCGTCTTCTTCGTCATACCCTGCGCGATCGATGTTAGCCATTCTCAGACGAGCTTGAGTCATCAATTGATGGAAATACCGCTGCCAGAGATTCTCGGCCGCAGCCGCATCTCCTTGCCGAACGGCATTGATCCACATCGTTACCGACGTATCCAGGGGCATGTGATCCACCCAAATTGAGCATTCGGTGAAAATTGATGATTTTTTTCGTGACACCGTGTCACTTTCGGGCGCATTTTCGACTTAGTAATTCTAGCTGGATTGAAATTCTGCCAAGAGGCCATGTGCCCCGCCTAGGTGGTGAATTCGCCTGAATCCGGCTCTTTTCCTTTTCGCAGAATATTCAGTCCTCCAAAGGAGTGCAATATGCCCGCTCTGCGTTCCCTTCATAGTCGGTTTTATTTTCCTACCTCAAACAGTTCTTCCAGGTTCTTGCGTGGAGATCATGGACTAGATACGAGAAATCTGATGCAAGTGTGGCTCTTTGATGCTAACTCCAATCGGAGAATGGCATGGAGAAGGTACTGCCAGTCCAATTCGATTGAGCTAACCTGTTTTGAAGCGCTCTCCGGCAGTTTGTATGAAACTCTACCCAATTCAAGGCTCTTGATATTTGACCAAAGCGTCATTGGAGACAATCCAAGAACGGCTATCGATCTCGTTCGCATGTTGCCTCAAGATGTGATCGCCTTCTCCTATCCTCGCTGCAGTTCTGCTCTAGTCATGCGACTTATTGATGCCGGAGCGAGCTGGGTATTCGACAGCACGGTCGAGCTGTCGATAGACCATAATCCCGAACTATCACAGTTGATCGAAGCTGCCAAGGAACAAGACTTGCAGTTGCAGCGATTTAAGCACCTGCAGACCATGTTCAGCAGCATCTCTATTGGAGAGAGCGAAGTGCTCAATAAGATTCTCGAAGGGTTGCACAACTACGAAATTGCGGAAGCCCTCAAGATTAGCGTTCGCACCGTCGAGTCGCGGCGCGCTAAGATTTACCGCAAATGCAACATCAATTCGATTGTCGAGCTGGTTCGGCGAGCCGATCAATACGAAGCACTAAAAGCAGTCTTTGAAAAACGCTAGGTAGCGTCGAGGAAGTTCATCAGCGCTGTGATACGTTTCTTTGAACCGCAGGCGCTAGTAGGGTGGAGGCGCTAGTTTTGAAGTTGCGTTTTTTGGATTAAGGCCGAAGGCCTGACACAACCTCTACCGGTGTCGAAGGCACCGGAACATGAGAATTCTGGGGTTTCAGGCCTGAAGGGCCGACACACTCCATTGATGTATCCGCCACCATCGGGGCTTTATTCTCATGCGGCCTCAAAACCGGGGCTTGTCAGCCCCGGCATAAGATATGTCGGCGCTTCGTACCTACTTCACAGAGTTGGAAGCTCATGATTCAGACCCCTCATGATTTGCTCTGCGGAAAAGAGGCAAAAGCTGTACTCGCGAGAGTTCAGTAAGTTCTGCTGGCTAAGCAATTTGTTGAGCCGTTCAAGCTTCGACTTTTGTGCGTCAATGGCTGGCCGAGCTAAGTCCGCCATCTGTTGCTTCAACTTCTTCATCGCAATATGCCACTCCCACTTTTCCCCTTTGTCGGGCATCGTCTCTAACAACTGCGATTTCTGCATCGCCAGCGACGAAAGCAACTGCTGCTGTTCAAGGCTCAAGCTCTCCTGATTCCCTTGCAGTAGATGTTCGGGATTCGCGCTCAAGACGTTGATCAGCTTTTCGGCAGCCTGAATCTGCGACTCAACAGGAACTCGCAAATCGTCGGGCAACTCCTTCAAATCGAGCCTCATCGTAGCCGAAGCAACCAACATCGGCGGCGGTTCAATTCCGAACATGCGCTGAATAATGCGGTCGGTGATCTGATCGTACTTGCCACCGCCAATTCCGTGTACAAACAGGTCGCTGATCATCATCCGCGCGTACATCGTCGTGATCAGCGCTTTCGGGCGTAAGCAAACGCCGCTTTGAAGAATCGCAAGCCATTGCTCAACAGCAGGCCCATTTTGCATGGACCGTTGGATTGTTGACTCCCAGCCGTTTAAGTCGCTCAACCCGATCGTCTCAGATCGAAACTGAACCCACAGCGACCTCCGCTCGGAATTGTCGGAGTAACACCAAAACGGTGCCTCCAACCAACCTTCGATTTGAGTCAAGTTTGGTAGAGGCTGAGCATGATTGCGAATGCGATGCGACTTGCGATAACGGTCCAGTTCCGCATTGTAGATCTCTTGCAGGCTTGCCAACTGATCGATCAAATGCAGCGAGAACTCGGCAAACTCGGGAGTACTGACCAAACGACTTAGAGGCACTTCCAAAGATTCCAGCCCCATGTCGCGTTCTAGCAAGTGTCTTGCCTGAGACAATTGAATGCCAATCGGTGCTTCGCTCTTTAGGGCAAGCACATGCCGCCAATACGGATCGATCAACGGAGCTTGTTTAAGTGGAGCCAGCGACTGCAAAACTCGTTTTGGAAATGACTCCCAACAGGAACGATCGATCAGGCGACGACTCTCCCAAGGAATCCCATCGGAGGCGACATCAAATTGCACAAAGCGATTAACTGCTTCGCCGCTTTGTAGACTTGGAACGGT
>CAYWNG010000334.1:0-7362 GCA_964458685.1 uncultured Pirellulaceae bacterium | reverse complement strand
TCGTATACGACCAAGCCTTTGATTCATTGTATCTGCTTTTTGTGGCGTGGTATCTAGCTGGAAGAAACGTTGAGATCGACGAGCGGCCGCGGCACTTTGGTTCATCAGATGATTATCCTACAGCAATACATTGAAAAACCCGGCGTACCATTCTTCCATGCTTGTCGGGCTCGTTTTCTCAGCTTAGACTCGACAAACAAACTCGTGGCCTCAAAGTCCATTTCAATCCTAGGACCGCTTCATCAAGGTGTTTCTCAATCAATGTTTGGGTAACTTAGAAGTAGGATGTATTTCCATTGCTCAAAGCGCGAATTCGACTCTTACTGTTACTTACACCTATCTTCGGGCTTTGGTGGTGGCTTTGCAGTCATGCTCCGATTTCACCCTGGGCTGGACTAGGCACTCATGCTAACCCCAAACGTCTTAGCCTTAGCCATCACAGGGAGCAATTTGAAGACTACACCGTATTCGATATAGACAACAAAACAGTGGAAAGAGTGGGGCGAAGATACGTCCCCAGAAACTCGCAAACGAGCCACATAATTTCAGTTGTACATAGCAACCAGCAACAGCAGACAATTCGTATCGAATTCTATAGTCATGTGAGCAGACGCGTAGTCCGTTCAATCGAGCTGAGTCTGTCTAGCGACGACTCTGTTCGGGTAGTTGGTGAGAGATATCTTATTACTGACTCTGCTGATGAGATTAGGTGGCTGGATCTGAATACCACTGATGCTACTGCGGAAACTTGGAACAGCTTTCAAGTCTCTCGAGGTGAGCAATCATGGTTATGGTCGCATCCTACGCAGCCCGTTTTTCGCCGCACTGCATTCAAATCGACCACACCAGGAAGTACTCAGTCGCCGCAAAGCTACACAGAACTCTTCCGATTTGATGAGAACGGGCAACTTAGTCAATTAAGTAGTTGGCTCAATTCTCATTCTGGCTACGAAGGATTGAGAAACGCGTGGTTTCAAGATGAGGTGATTGCAAGCGTTGACGCATCAAGCGGATCAATTGAACTACGAGCTTTGGAAGACGGAACGTTGGTAAACGTTCTCGAACTAGGTGCTCCCATCGATCTGTCGAGGCAGAAGTTCTGTCTAACGGACGGAGAGTTGTTCGTTGAGGACAGCGGACGCTATCGGTACTACTCGCTGAAATCCGAAAGATGGTTAATACCGCCGTTTGATTCTGAAGACGGATGGACACATGCAGCTTTGACACTTTCAACTGATTCTCGGATAGCTGTTTGGCAAGATCGAGCAAATAATGTCGTTGTTCTCACCGACCCTGCAACCGATAAACAGATTTGCAGAATTCGAGAACCTGGGGAACGAGTTGAGTTCCTCGCCCCTAAAAATTTAGTCTCAATCGATTCATGGTTCATGCTAACAATTCGTGAGCACAATACCGAAACGGGAGAGACCATTCTTGTCTGGCGACCGTTTATGTTGATTCTACCTGCATTAGTCGTTGCACTTTTGAGTAGCTCACTTTGGATATTCGCTTGGCTAAGATTGCAACACAGCGCAAAGTGGGCTTGGGTTGACCTACAAGTGCTATTGCTGTTGTTGATGATATTGATCGTCTTCCGCCTGAGATCAATCGGCGATCTTTCGGACATCAATCGACTTCCTTACCAGCATGCAACATACCTGTCCGCTGGTTTCTTGTTCTCTGGATGGGCGTGGCTTGCTTTGGGAAAAGGGTCAGTGCTTAGTCGATTATCACAACTTGTCCTGACCTACACGATCGTATTCTTTGGGTTGACTCTTACACTCGTCCAACAGCCGCATTTGGCGTGGACTGGGTTAGCAAGCGTGACCGTGCCAAGTCTAATTGTGCTGCCCTTGGTTTTGGCTTTACGGTTTCGCCGCTGGAATTGGCTTCATACTAAGTTACGTTACGATATACACTCTTTCTCTAAATCGGAGACGATAACGCTTCGTCAACTGATGGGCCTTACTGCCGTTATTGCTTTGATGACGTTGGCTTTTCGTCCAATCATTCCAGGTCTCGCAGGTTTACTCCAATTGAAGTTATCAATCGTGGACACCTTCACGATGACATTGGTCGGAATAACGGCTCTGTTACTAGCTGTTTCTACACATTCAAGTTTGAGGAAACTGGGAATTGCTGTTGTAGTTGGAACAGTCGGTTTGTTCATCGCTGACACGTTGTCGTTAGCAGCGTACACTGGTTGGTCGAGACCGCTAGGGTGGATACACTACGAGAATTCGCTCCGTCAGTCTTTCGGTTTCTTTGCGACCGTCTATCTAGCCAGCTACAAAGCTTTCATGCCCTCCCAGATCGACTAACAAGTAGATCCTTTCAAGGCGAGTCAATAATCATGACAAGACTATTGCTATCGACTTACCTGATTTGTTGTGCTGTGCCATTTGCCCAGGCACAGTCCTCGACGGTGTTCGAGTATCCGTATGTTACGGCTGAACCACAGAAAAGCGGCTGGCCACTGACCGCGGAAGAGAGAGCTTACATCGTCGATAAACCCGAGCATGATCGCCGACCGGGTCGTGAATCAAATAAGCATCTGCCGAAGCTCTGGCCGTTGGTGCCCAGCGCAGGATACTTCGGCGGCGATGCGTGGTTGAAACTTCACGAGGCGCATGTCAAGACGGTTCAAGCCAACCAAGGGCCGATAGATGTGCTGCTTGTTGGCGACAGCATCACGATTCAGTGGGGCGACTCCTGGAAGAAGCATTTCCCCGACCTGAAAGCCGTGAACATCGGCATCGGTGGCGAAAAAACGCAAAATGTGCTTTGGCGACTCGACCACGGCGGCGTCGAGGGACTCCAGCCCAGGGCCATCGTACTCATGATCGGAAACAATAACATGTTCTTCACACCTGAGACCGGCATCGAAGCCGCCGCTCTGGGCATAGAGATGTGCGTGAAGAACCTGCGCGCCAAGTTTCCCGCCGCTACGCTCATTGTTGCGAAAATCTTGCCAGCTCATGCTCCCGGCAATCAGTTCTACGAAGACATTAGGAAAACCAACACCGCTCTCGATCCGCTGAAGCTAGACAGCGATTCCAAGCTTCACGTACTCGACATGTGGAACGATTTCACGAACGCCGATGGTACGATCAAGAAAGAGCTTTTCACTCCGGACAACATCCATCTCTCGCCTGCCGGATACGCGGTGTATGCGGAGAAGCTCAAGCCCCTGCTGAAAGCTGTATCTGAATAGAACTAAGGCTGAAGTTCCTTCGTCTCCTAGCGCCGCCTCGCATTTCAAATAGACACCGTTGTGGAAACGCGACTGAAAACGCCTTGCCAGTTTTGCATTTTGCAATATCCGACAGTACTCTTTCCAATCGTTTTCATCTAGAAGCAGATCGACTGAAGTCATTCAGAGCGCCAGTAGCCGCTGTGGTCGACTTGCCTGCGAACACTCTCTGAACACATGATGACGATATTTCAACTGGATTGTGTTAGAATCATGCATCACTTCCTGTCGATCGGTTACAACTCAGCCGTAGAGCGGCGGACGCTTAATCTAGCGTGACCAAATTCGATCAACGTGGATGCCATAGAATTACAGGAACTCGGATGATCCCATTTTCATCAGCAAGGAGTAACTTCCGCAAATGAGCGAATTTCAAATCGTTTTGTTTCGAGCCATCGATCGACCACTGACGGACAAGCAACTTGAGTTCATGGACCAACAGTCATCGCGAGCTGAATTCACTAAGTGGGAATTCCAAGTGGAATACCACTACAGTTCCTTTCGTGGCGACGTTGATGGAATGCTGCGCAATGGCTACGACATCTTTTTGAGCTATTCGAATTACGGGAGCCGCGAGATTCGAATGCGTTTGCCCAATGGGCTTCCGTTTGCCAAGAGTGTTTTGTCTAAGTACATGGGCGGCGACGGTCTCACGTGGACCCCAGACAAGACTGGAAAAGCAGGCATACTTAGCTTAGCTCCTTACCTCGAAGAAGCCTATGATCCGGTCTGGGGCTTTGATGACTATCTGGATGCAGTCGCGAAGTTACGAGAGATGTTGATTGGTGGCGATCTTCGTTCGCTTTATGTTTTGTGGTTATGCAGCGCCAACGCTTTAGTCCATGAAGACGAACCTTTAATTGAACCACCGGTACCTCACGGATTGGGAACCGTGCCTGGTGAAGCTTCCGGGCTGTTAGCATTTTTCGAAGCGGACCCATTGCTCGTCGATGCCGCTGCTGTTGGCATTCCCAAATTCGACTCGCGGGCTTCGCAATTGGATTCGGTAAAGGTCTGGCTGAACTCAACCTCAGAATCACGTCGGGCCGAGATAATTCATCGCCTGATCTCCGAAGATCCCATGGGCTTGAAAGCCGAGTTGCTTTCCGAGATTCGCGACAGCCAGCAAGCCGATGCTTGGCCTATGGCCGCTCCAACTCGCACCATCAAACAACTGCTGGATGAATGTGAGTTACTACGTCAGAAGGAAGAAGAAAAGCAAAAGAAACAGGCTGAGGCCAAAGCCAAACGTGAAGCTGAAAAGGCTGAGAAGCAACGTCAAGCAAGAATGGTTGAGATGCGCTCAGATCCAAAGGCTTGGTTAGAGAAATCGTCCACGCTAGTTGAGCAGCGTGGAACAGACAACTACCGTGAAGCAGCAAACATCTTGGCCGATCTGCGCGAAGCAATTGGAGGCGATGAAGGCGGCACGATCGCTCGGAAGCATGCCGCGCATCTGGCAAAGAAGTATCCAACGCTCAAAGTACTCAAGTCATCGCTCCGAAAGAAAGAACTTTTGGACTAGCCTTGTGGTGATGTCTACGCCCATTCAATGCTCCTTTTCAGACGAGTATTCACTCGTCCAGCGGCTGAGGCGGAAACAACCCGAATAACCGCTCCGCCTGACGAATCTTGATGCGGCGTTCATGGTTCATTTCAAGCAATCGGATTGCCAACTGTCCAGCATCTGTTTTGCCAATAAGCTGGAGTTCACGATTAGTATCCCAAGCCCAGCTTCTGCGCCTCTGCAGCCAATTCATCTAGCGATTCGAGTCGCTTACGATCCATCGATCGCTTGTATTCCATCAAATCTCTGAATAGGACTCGGCGATGTGTTCCAACTTTGCGGAAGGGAATATTTCCTTTCTCAAGTTGCTCTACAACAAAAGGCCTTGAGACTCCCAGCAATTCCGCTGCTTGCTGAGTCGTCAATTCAGCATGCACCGGGATGAGTGTAACAGCGTTTCCTTTCGCCATCTCGTTGAGTACTTCGCCAAGAAGCTTGAATGCGGCTACAGGTACGGAGACCACAGTCTCATCGCCGCCTTGGGTGCTGATGCGTAAACTCAGCGGCGAGTCGCATTTGCTAGAGACGATCCTGGAAATACTCTTGCTAGAAGCTATTGCAAGCTCTTCGTCCTCGCGACTTGGGGGGACTGCGTCTGGGAAGTCGTTCAGAATGCCACTCATTTGGTTTCTACCTCTAAACCAATTCTATCATCCATTCGAAGCAAAGCCAGCAAACGAAATAAACGAAAAGCCGTTTTTCCTTGTTTTCGAGTAGCAAACGCACCCAAGCTTGTCATCTGCCAAGAACCCGGGACCCTTGCTTAGCCTTTGACCGTCATGATTGGTACCAGTTCCGCAACGGGTCGAGCCATTCCGGAGTCGAAGATCGACCGGCGTGACAACGCGGAATCGTTGTAAAAAATCTTCGAACTCTTTGTCAAAGCCTTTCATCGAACTGCCCCGGGAAAGTGCGCGGCCCGCGCCGTGCGCAGCACTTTCATTGGAGCCATCAAATCCACTGCCGGCCAACACAAAGCTGCTGGCCCCCATTGAGCCTGGCCAGCTTCAAGCGACGTTTTGTGAAGTCGCATGCCACAGCTGATATCGTTCCCAATAGCTTGAGGCACGACGAATCCGCTGGTCTCTAAAACCGTCCCCCACCGGAATCCCGCGCGCCTTATGAAAATCCGGAGTCAACGATATGCGCTCAATGCGAGGACGCTGGGCGAACGCTTCGGCATCGGCCGCAAGAAACCGCTCCAGAGTCGACTGCAAGCCCAGTAGGCCCTTCAGTTCCTCGACTGCAGTTGCCTCAATCTGGACATGCTCGTTAGCAAACACGCGAACGTCGACTTGCTCCGCATTTTCGAGCCGTAACAAATTCTCGTCGATGCGTGTTAAGCCATGAGTTTCTTTAGTTTTCATCGTTGTCTTTCATTCACGACTGAGACATGAAATCAACGATAAGGTTCATTCCCTGGCGTCGGCGCGCTACTTCTTTCTGACGCAATCACACGTTGCGTACCTGTAGCTGGTGAAATTGCCGCGAGCCTGATCGTTGTCGATTCCAAAGGTGACGCTGCAACTCGTTTCTATCAAAAGTTTGGGTTTATCTCTCTACCGAACTTAGCCGATCGGATGTTCTTGACAATGCAAACCGCCGAGAAACTCTAAGACGACAAGACTTTTCGACTCACTATAACATGCAAGAAATCGAAGGCCATCTGCGATGTTGGTGTGTCCTTGATTCTGTCACCGTTTGCTTAGCATTCGCTTGAAGATTAGTTGAACCGCCACGGTTGACAAGGCTCATCAGCTCACGTGATTAAGTCGTTGCAACACTAAAGGCGAGCGACCTAATCGAGACGGAGTTCTCAGGAAACTAAACAACCTCTAAAATCTCTGATTAGGCTTCGGTAGCACTCAAATGCCCATCAAACGAATACGCAGTAAGCCATGTGAGCGTTGTGATAAGACGAATGATGTTCTTTACCGTGTTCGGATTGATCAATCCCAGCGATGGATCTTCGTTTGCCCTACGTGTCTTGAATCGGTGAAGCCTGGCAATCCTCACTACCAGTACGGAGGAACCTGGAAGAGTAAGAAGCGTCATTGAGCGTTCATCAAGCTCTACTTCGTCGCTCGCTCCAGTGTTCAATCACATCCTATTCTCGATCGCATGAAGCACACGATCGAGCAGCTTTTCTATTTTTCCGAACCGTGGTTTCCAGCGGTCCTTTTGAACGAGAAAATACTGATGCGGTTGAAGCGCTTGATTTCCGCTCAGCCAATAGGCAACGAGCCGATGGTGACCATCCTCAAGTTGGTAGGAATCATCTTCGCAACAGGCAATCGTTACCGGGGGTAATGGATTTCCCCTGGATAGTGCAATCTGTATCGATACCACTTGAGCGACGTCGCGCAGTTGGCGTTGCGAAACCCAAATACTCTTGATCTGCATAGGTCAGACCCTCCTTCGTGTAAGAAGGGAAAGGTCCGGCTCGAATCAACACATCGAAACGCAACAACGTAGATGTACTCCTAAACGGCAGTTGATCGAGCCATCGCACTGGATGAGACTTGACCATCGAGAAATTGCT
>CAYWNG010000333.1:0-7368 GCA_964458685.1 uncultured Pirellulaceae bacterium | reverse complement strand
CGTTCATCTCGTGGCCTGGTATCGGAGCGATTGTCGTGGGTTCAGTTTTGTTGGCCTTGTATTTTGGCAAGGCAAAACGTGGCCTGATGATAGCCACTGCATTGGCGCTCGTCTCTATCGGACTGCTGCTGCAAACAAATGGTGCCGTAGGATTCTGGTGCTTCGCAATACTCTCGATCTTACTTTTGCAACTGCTGCCGATCGGCATAGATTTTTACCGAATGGTTCAAGAGGAAAATTCAAAGAGCAATAGCAAGAATCCCCTCACAGACGAGCAAACCATGAACGCAGCAAACTCGAAAGATGGAACAGGTTCGAATGATGGATCAGATGGCGGTGGACCAACCGGCGGAGGAGTTGTGACTTCGATGCTATTCTTCTGTCTACTGTCTATCTTCCTCGGTTCGGACTGCTTAGCACGCGCTGATGAAGCTTCCCCGGTAATCCAAGTCGACGAAGCAGTAGCCAAAAACGTTCAAGCTACTAACGCCGAATTAGCCTCGTTGCGCACTGCGAGTGCCATGGTTCAGAAGTGGAATCTTTCGACTCGCGAGAATCGCTTAACCGCTTCGGCAACGATCACTCTGTCGGGCCGCGAAGGAGATCGATTTGCAATTCTACGATCGCCTGCCGTGCTAACGAAATTCGAGGGTGAAGGCCTGCGACTCAGCAAGCTCGATCTACCCAATCAAAGCACGCTGTACGTGATCACAGTTCCGTTACAAGATGGCAAGTTGGATGGCAAGCCAGGTGAAAATGCAGGAGGCGGCGAGACTATTGCACCAGCAGCAGCCCCAGCTCTAGAAGAAACCAACGAAAAGGTGCCAGCAAAGCAATACGTCGCAACCTTCGAGTATCAACTTGACGGTGTACAACCCGCTGATGGAATCACTGTGTTGACCGGTGGTGCCGCGCTGCAACAGATTGAACTTGATTATGACGCCGAGAATCTTGAAATCGTTTGCGAAGCGGCGGCAAGAGTTGAAGTTAATAAACAGCCTAAGAACTCAGCAAAGATACTTCTAGGTGCTCAACCCGCTAAAGTCATTTTGCGTCCCAAATCGCGCGACTTGACGACAGAGGCGACGCAGTTCTTTGTCGAAACCTCTGGACTTTACACTCCGGGGCCGGGCGTCGTGGATGGGAAACACCGCTTCAAGATCCGGACATCGCAAGGAAAGGTCAAGCAGCTCAACATCAACATCCCCGCTGGCTTTACGGTCAGTTCAGTCGAAGGTTCCGTAGCCAATTGGCAATTCGACGCCGAGAAAAGTCAGTTGCGCACACGGATCGACCCAGCGGCACCCTCCGAGTTCTCGATTGTTGTTGAAACTCAGAGCAGCCTGGCTGCCTTACCGGCTAAGATTGAACTCTCGCCTCTGACTATCGAAGGTGCTGGCAGCGAGATTGGCTTGATGGCGATAGCTTTTGGATCGGAGGCTCAGCCTGAAAACGTGCAAGTGGAATCTCTTTCACCGGTGAGCCTGGGCGATTTTGACTCCAGTCTAAACACGAATAAGCAAGTGACCATCCATCAAGTGTTTCGATACGGTGGTCGGGGTGGAGGTCAGGGCGTTGGACAGGGCGGCGATAAAGGTGCGGCTCAGGGCATTAAGCTTTCGCTTCAGGTCTCCCCCGTTGCACCAGAGATTCGCGTTGCCACCAAACAAGTCCTGTCGCTTGGCGATGAACGTGTGGTTTTGGCGATCAACTTGATGGCCGAGATTACTCGCACCGGAGTCTTTCAACTCAGCTTTCCACTACCTGCAGGATTTGAAATCGAATCGATCTCGGGCGAAGCTCTCCATCACTGGTCAGAGTTAGCTGAAGATGGAAAACGTCAAATTGTCTTGCACCTCAACGGAAAGACTTTAGGCACGCACAAATTCGCGCTGACGCTTGCGAGCGCGGCACCCAGCGGAGTTGCCGCACAAGCTGAAGCCAACACTTGGGATCTACCTCGATTTGAATTGAATGATGCTAGTCGTCAGTCTGGTGATCTTGTGGTGCAGCCGATTACAGGTTTGAGACTTCGAGCCACCGCTCGACAGAACATCTCGGAAGTCGATCCGCGCACGATGGGCGCTCAGGGACAAGGTGCACTTGCCTTTCGCTTGTTGCAACGCGACTGGAGCTTGCAACTTGGTATCGAACGATTGTCTCCGTGGGTTACCGGGCAAGTGCTTCATGATGTGACTCTTCGTGAAGGTCAAACTCGATCCACGCTAATGGCAGAACTGAACGTTCAAAATGCTGCAATTCGATCGATGCAAGTGAAGTTGCCTGTTTCAAGCGCAGATGTCATCAAAACAGTTCGTGCCCATGGTGAAGTTGTCGGTGATTTTGTGCGTCTTGGTGACGAGGGTAACGTGTGGGAATTGCGGTTCAAGCGTCGCGTTATTGGACCACTACGATTTCAGATCGAATTTGAAAGACGTGGCGATAGAAGTGGCAATAGCGAGCAATTAGACCCCGTTGAATTTCCTGAGGTCCAGCAGTTGGGCTACTATTTTGCAGTTCGTGCCGGCGGAAGACTTGAAGTGGAAGCGGGAGCACTGTCACAAGGCTGGCAGGCGAGCGATTGGAGTTCAATTCCACAGACCTTGCGAGAAGCGGGCCGAAGAACTCCACCAGCGATTGCGGTGCGAGCCTCCAGTCCAACAACTCCATTGACATTGCGCGTAATTCGACACTCCTTGGCCGAGTCGTTAAAGCTGCGAGTCGCAGCGGGGACTTTGACTACAGTCCTTTCGCAGACTGGCGATCAGTTAACCTCGGTCGACGTAACCCTAGAAGTGATTCAACGCAGCAGTCTGTCGTTGCAGTTACCCAAAGGTGGCGAACTGCTAAGCATCTTTGTTAACGGCGAGAGTGTGCATACGACTCATCAAAAAGGGAATCAAGACGTTTGGCAGTTTTACGTACTGCCTGGAATTGACGATCGCACCGCTCAAGTTCGATTTACCTACTCGCTCACTGGCGACGGCTTGCCACGACTGAATTTGGCTAGTCCTCAACTGAACGTGCCGCTCGAAAACATCCAGTGGAATGTTTTGGCACCCAAGGGATATGATCTGACTAGCAACGACGGAAGCCTGGAGCTGGTCGGCAAACAAAATCTAAGCAATTATGACCGCAAGTCTTATCTAGGAAGCTTGCGAGGCAATCGTCAGAACGACGCTCAGCAAGCCGCTCGTGTTTTGGCGCAGGCGAATGAGCTATTGCAAAGCGGCCAGCGCTCGAAAGCTCAATGGGCACTCAACAACGTTGCCAATCGCTACGCATTAGACGCGGCCTCCAACGAAGACGCGCGAGTTCAACTGGAAAACTTGCAACTACAACAGGCGGTTGTTGGTCTGAACACGCGACGACAACGATTGCTGCTGGATGGAAACCGTGATTCGACAGTAGCTGATAACGATCAGTTGCGACAAGCGGCGGCTGCTAACCCGATTCTCTTGCAAGAGCAATCGAACTATCGACCGCAGGATTTGGGCCAATTGTTGGCTGGCAATACGAAGGAAGATAACGCAGTGCTACAGCAGATAGCAGGTCGACTTGTGCTTCATCAACGAACCACCGACCCGGCTCCACAGGCGATCATCATCAGCTTGCCCGAAGAAGGCAATATGTACTCGTTCCGTCGAGCGGTCCAGGTTGCCGAGAATGCACCGCTGGAACTTAAACTCCAGTTTCATTCGAACTATAAGCTTCGTACTTGGCAATGGCTGGTGCTCGGTTCGCTGTTGGTCGTGATCGCGTTTGGTGTGTCCCAATCATCGCGAAGGAACAAGTCGAACTAGAAACACTCGCCAGCGTAGCACAGCACGTTAGCCGCGAGTCAGCAACCAAGGCCACCGTTGGTGGATCGCCTTTAATTCGAAGCGATGCAACGTGAACGCCAGTGTGCTACAATCGGTGAATGCAATCATCCTCAACAAACGCTTTCGACAGCCAGAATAATCCGCAGACCAAGCGCAGGTTTGGTATCGGCTTGCTGGAGTCATTGCTCCTGATCCTAGCTGTTATCGGTGGGTTTCTGGCGTTCCGGTCTCAGTCTCTCGCTTCGCAGTACCGAGCCAAACGATTGGCCTTGGAAGCAGAGATTGGCGAGCTGAAGATTGACGATCCGAGTAAGTACTATGTGCAGCTTCTCAAGAGCGACGATCCGCTCGAACTTCGCTGGCGCATTTACATTCCAAAAGTGAACGACTTTGGTAGCTACGGGATCGGACGTGATCCAACGGGAGGTAGCTTTAATGCACGAGGCGGTGGTACCAATGAGCCTGGCGAGGCAATTTACACGGTTCGCATGACCCCATCGCCTTCAGGCTCAAACGTTTCAATTCTCTCGCGCTTGACCATACATCGATCTAGTTCAAGTATCATCAGCAATACACACAATGCGACCGTTCACAATCAGTTATTGAAGTCGGATATGTCGACATGGGAGATAGCTGGTAAGGATGGAGTGGAGTCATTTAAAGCCGATGAGTTCCGTTGGTTGCTGCGAGTCCAGACTGATTTCAATTCGGAAAAGGAGCGATTCGACGGATTTCTTGGATACGGAATCGGAAGCAACGAGGCCTTTAACAAAACTCATTCGCAAGGGCTGCAGTGAAAATGGATTCCAAAGCTCTACCATCCCTGCCCTCTACAGGGCGTTCCGCTCGTTTCGGCATGCGTCTGCTTCTACTTTTCATTACCTGCTGTGGTGCGTGGATCGCCTATTTCGCGGCTCGTAATTCAATCTCGACCGAACTGCGACGCATCGAACAGCTTCATCAATTCGCGCCGGAACTTTACATTCGTAACTCCAATGAGTATGCCTGCTTGGCAATTGACCGAACCGACAGCCAGCGAGAATACCATTGCTACTTGCCAGCAGGTCGCAAGTATCGCTTAAACCTCAAGTGGAAAGAGGCTTTTCCGCTGCGGCAACCGACTTCGCCCGATCTGACTCATGAGCTTGATTCTGGAACCTATCGAATCTATTTCGATATTGGATCGCGACTTGTAGTTCGTGTGGATGACATGGTAGTTTTTGACGAGCCCTTTACAGATCCGGCTAAAAGGAGCAGCTACACCACTCACGGCGCGAGCTCGACATTTCAAGGCCAGTGGCAGGACCCCACAACACCGCTCATCTTGCTAAGCCGCACTGAGTATATTCCTAACGGCCCAACCGATTCGCCAACCGAGGGCGTTGCATTGTGGATTGATAGGACAGATTGATAGGACAGATTGATAATGTTGATCAATGGCGTTGCCTACCTGCCCAATTTCAGGTCGTGGGGTACAATCATGAGCCTGTTTCACATTCTACCCCGCTGCTGAAATGCTCGATCGTTTGACTATCGTTGGGCATTAGGAATTGAGCTCAGTATCGAATGTGAAGAACATTTTTGTACGTCGCTTTTTTGAACGAAGTTGGCATGACCGAGGCTGATTCGCCGCTTAAGATTGGCCCTTTCACACTCGCTAGTCGCTTGATTATCGGAACGGGCAAGTACGACACGCTGGAACTAATGCGTGACTCCTTGGAAGCCTCGGGGTCGAGCGCCGTGACTGTTGCCGTTCGCCGTGAGCGTATGTACGACCGCGTTGGCCAAAATGTTTTGGACTACATCGATCCCGCAAAGTACATCCTACTTCCGAACACGGCCGGTTGTTACAGCGCTGCAGATGCACTTCGCGTTGCCAAGATGGGGCGTGAATTACTGCGAGCGTTAGAGAATCCCGGTGCGGATTGGGTCAAGTTGGAAGTCTTGGGCGATAGCAAGACTCTATTGCCTGATCCCGTTGCAACGATCGAAGCTTGCGAAAAATTGGTGGCCGATGGCTTTCACGTTCTTTGTTACACCAGCGACGATCCGATTGTGGCTCGACGTCTCAAGTCGGCTGGAGCGACCAGCGTGATGCCAGCGGGAAGCCCCATTGGCAGTGGTCAAGGTATTTTGAATCCGAATAACTTGCAAATCATTCTCGAGTACCTTAAGGAAGGCGATCCCGACTATCCCGTCATCATCGATGCCGGAGTTGGAACGGCCAGCGATGTGTCCGTGGCTTTTGAGCTTGGAGCCGATGGTGTGCTACTCAATTCGGCCATCGCTCACGCTAAAGACCCCATCGGAATGTCGCATGCCATGAAGCATGCTGCCATTGCCGGGAGACTGGCCTACCTGTCGGGACGAATCCCCAAACGCCTCTACGCCACAGCCAGCAGCCCCGAAGAGGGTGTAATTACGACTCGGCCCTGGTAGCGGGCTGGGAAGCCTCACGCCTCACGCCTCACGCCTCACGCCTCACGCCTCACGCCTCACGCCTCAAGTCTCAAGTCTCAAGTCTCAAGTCTCAAGTCTCAAGTCTCAAGTCTCAAGTTTCAAGTTTTTCAAGCCTCAAGCCTGTAGAAGAACGCCAGGGACTGGCGTGGCACACTGGGGACGTCCGGGCACCAGTAGACCTTCGAAGCGGCTTGAGATTCAACTACAATGGAGTAGCGTCGTTTCGTTTCTCGTTCTTGGATAATTCGATGGCACTTCGGCTTGAAGGTCTTCTATCGTTATCGCTTCTACTAGCGGCTAGCCTGTCCGGTTTGGCTTCTGCTCAGGAAACTAAGGCTCAGCAGTTGGTCAAGCAGATCCAGCCGCTTCTGAAAAAGCACTGCATCGACTGCCACTCGGGTGCTGAGCCCGACGCGGGAGTCACCTTGGACCATTTCCAAAAGCCAGTCGATTTTCTGAAGGCTCGGCGGCTTTGGGAACGCTGCGTGCAACGCGTCGAGCTCAAGGAGATGCCTCCGGCCGACTCGAGCACCATGACCGACCAAGAGCGACAACTGTTCAAGCAATGGATCGAAGCGACGATCTCGGATTTTGAATGTGGCATGACGCCCAATCCCGGCCAAGTCACGCTACGGCGACTAAACGCCAACGAGTATCGCAACACCGTCAACGAACTCTTGAAAATCGACTACGCACCAGCCTCCGACTTTCCAGGGGATGATGTCGGTTATGGCTTCGACAACATTGGTGACGTGTTGACTTTGCCTCCTTTGCTCATGGAAAAGTACTTCTTGGCTGCGGAAGAGATCAGTCGTCAAGTCTATCAATCGCCGCCGGCCGCCGAGACGTTCACGGCCGAGTACTCGGGAGCACAGCTTCAAGGCGATGGCAATGGCCAAAGCCAACGCACCATCGCCTCTTCGGGAACAGCTTTTTGGACCGAGAAATTGCCGTGGGGCGGCCCCTTCGATTTGAAGCTAACCCTATCGGGCGATCAAGCTGGCGATGAACCCGTTCAAGTCACTGTTCTGGTCGACGAAAAACCAGTCAAGAAGATCAATGTGCCCAACGAGCGCACCGATCC
>CAYWNG010000332.1:0-7370 GCA_964458685.1 uncultured Pirellulaceae bacterium | reverse complement strand
CAGCGCGCGGCCAGCGTGGGCGCCACCGTGTGGCGCAACCTGAACGCTGCCGGCTCGGTCTGAGATTTCGAAACATCGATGATGTAGACTCGATTGGGCTGGCATGCCTTCCAAGGAGATCACTTAGAATCCACTGCGTAGAGCTTGTCCAATGAACATTCCGCGACCATCTTTCTTCGCGGTCCAGTACAGCCTGGGAAGTCTCCAATTGTTCAACCAACTCCAACAACTCGACTGCCGTCGCGCGAGCCTTTTCGACCTTGAAATAGCGGCGATTGGAAGTAAGTCCCGTAGAGCAAATGCCAAGGCAGGCACTTCCCACAAGATCTTGGATCATCAGCCCGTTCTTGCGACAGCCAATGGAAAATCGGCAGCCTCGAAGGAAATAGTCACAGGCCAGTTGAGGATCGCGATCCATCTCGAACTCACCCACGGCATGAAATGCTCGTGCGATATCGCGAATTCCTGAGAAATCACCGATGTCATCCATGCTAAACTTCAATGGTACGAAGCATGGCTTCGAGTCCAACTCATTCAGTCGCTGGAGTATCGGTCGCAGTTCTTCAACGCACTTCCGCTGATCTGACGATGGTATCGTTTTCCAATCGGAATACTGGTCCAAAGCCTTACGAAACTCCGACTCCGAAATCTCCTTTCCAATAGTCAGAATTTCAGGATAAGCGTTGTCTTCGGAAGAAGGCTGATTCAACGACCGGGGAATCAACAAGCAGATCATTACCCAAATTGGTAACGCTGACACCACAAACCAACAAACAACAGTTGCAACCCGTACTGGCTTCAGGAACAGGAACCAGCCCACAAAACACATTAGAAGCGATCCAACGGTGCCGGCTAGAAACCACAAAACAACCGGTCGATCCACGGTGAAGAGCGTTGAATCCCCAGGAGGCCAGCCTACAAAACTGTCTGGAACTAGTGCGATCAGCAGAGAATCGAACCAAGCTGGGATTGCATAAACGACAATCGAGGCAAACACTACGCCCACCCAAACAGCACTGCGAAAAACCCAAGTCCTTCCTTCTCGACTTCTAGTCCATCGACTTCCAACCATCAACAGAACCGCCGTCAAACTGCCAGTCAGCGGAATAACGAGCATCGAGATCCACGCATCGCGATTCATGTCCTTCTTCATGGCAAGTACCAAAACCGTGATCGCGGCTACTACTGTGGTTATGCCAAATAGCAGTGTGAGATTGAACTTGAACGCGCTGTGTGTTTCAGCACCAGCATCCTTCGCAGTCAACTCCGGGGTTGTCTTGTAAGGCCCGAGATATGTCGCAGCCAAACAAACGATCAAATACTGAATCGCTAAGATGAAGATCAGCTCGTAAGCTGACTTCAGAGCAAGAATACTAATCACCAACGGAAATATCGTCAGCCGAAAGAAGCGCAGTCGATGCGGCTTTGTCGCTTCGATGGCAATTAAATTCACCAGAGCTTGAGTTGATGCGACAAGCCAAACGACAAGAGCAAGGTATCCGACTTCTTCTACACTCATGGGCTAATAAGCGCTTGGGATGGAACCAACTGTCTAGGTCTACCGACGAAACAAAAAAGGCTGCGATCAATTTCCAAGAATCGACCGCAGCCTCATTGTATTGTACCGAAGGTAGATAAAACTACTTCTTCGCTTCAACCTTAGCAAAGTTCTTGAAGGCCTTTTCACCGAACAATTCAGTAACCTTCTCGTCGTCCTTCATCTTCTCGGCTTTGCCTTTGCAATTGTTGCAGCAGAAGGAAACCTTAACACCGGCAACGTCGATAGCTGTGTCAGCGTTTAGCTTACTACCAGAAATTGGGCAGGTCTTTTGCTCGTACTGCTTGGTAGCGACAAGTTGGGCATTGGACTGTGCAGCCATCTTGTCCTTGTCTTCCTTGCTCATCTTCTCGAACTTGCCTTTGCAGTTGCCACAGCAGAAGTAGACCTTGCCTTCTTTCCACTCAGCAGATTGCTCAGCCTTGGCAGCAGCCTTTGGATTGACCAAGCACTTCACGCCTTCCAGCGAAACGGTATCAGCCGCATAGGAAGTTGCAAAAGCTACCATCGCTACTAGCGAAGCCAACATCATTTTTGTCTTCATCAAACATCTCCAGTTAAACGTACTGCATATCGCCCCAGTCACACGTGGGGCAAATTCACGCTCTTACTGTAGGCGTTGGGGCAAGTTGTCGCAACTAGGATTAGCGTGAAATCTCAGTGAAAAAGAGCAGTTCTTCAAGCGTTTTTCGAGCTTCAGTCGCACCTGTCTCCGACGGGACTTCCTTAATTCTGGATAAGCCAAATCCATTCGATTGCGCCTAGACGTAGAAAGAGCGATCGAAGAATGTAAGCTTGGCCAAAAGCGAGAAAATCCCGTTGGAAACGGGAGCGACTTTTATTTGCTCTCGATCGACTCCGCCAATCCGCGAATTCGAGCGACCATCCCGGCTAAGCCGCTGCGACGCTGGCTGGTTACAAACTGGGCCAAATTGAAAAAATCCCGTTGGAAACGGGAGCGACTTTTATTTGCTCTCGATCGACTCGGCCAGTCCGCGAATTCGAGCGACCATCCCGGCTAAGCCGCTGCGACGCTGGCTGGTTACAAACTGGTCCAAGCCGATCTCGCGGAAAAAGCCCTCCAGGTCAAACTCCAGCACATCTTTGGCCTTTTGTCCCGAGAACAGTTTTTGCAGCAGTGCGATCAAGCCTCGGACAATCTGAGCGTTGGAATCACCGGCGAATTCCAACCGTTGGCGATCGCCCTCGGGGCTGCGACCGATCAAATAAACCTCGCTCATACAACCCGGCACACAAGTTGTCAGCGTCTTTAAGGTTTGAAACGCGTCGGGCAAATCTTGTCCGAGTTCCAGCAACAATTGCGTTTTGGTTTCGCGATCGTCAAACGTTAGGAACTCGTCAATCAGCTCCTCAGCAACTTCCTGCGGACTCTTGCCTGCGGGGCTAGCAAAGTGAATCGCGGAATGCAAAGTCGCTGGGCCAGAGGATGAACTGTTCGTAGCACTGCTCGTCGCACTAGCCGCATCGCTTCGCATTTGGCTTAAGCTCTTTCTAGCCGCGATCATCTCGATCAGCACATCAGCGAAGCGATCCAACTCCTGCGTCGTATTGTAAAAGGCCATCGACGCGCGACATGTCCCACCAACTCCCAAGTGTTTCATGAGTGGCATGCAGCAATGATGCCCAGTGCGGATGGCAATGCCTTCGTTTCCCAAATGACTTGCAATATCCATCGGAGCGATTGAAGGCGATTCCACCACAAAGCTCACAATGGCCGCCTTGGGCCTAACATCGCCAATGATTCTTAGCCCCTCGATGCCTTTCAGCCGCTTGGTAGCGTGCTCAAGCAATTGATGCTCTTGTTGTCCTATCCAGTCGAAGCCAATCTTTTCAACGTACTCAATCGCCGCCGCTAGACCTACTGCGCCAGCGATATGTGGCGTGCCCGCTTCGAAACGATTTGGCAAACCCGCATACGTGGTTTGCTCGAAAGTCACTTGATCGATCATATCACCACCGCCCATAAACGGCGGCATCGATTCCAACAGCTCGTGCTTGCCCCACAGCACGCCGATACCAGTGGGGCCATAGAGCTTATGAGCGCTGAAGGTAAAGAAGTCGCAGCCGATTTCGTTCAGTCGAGTTGGCTGATGCGCGATCGCTTGAGCGCCATCGATTAAGACTCGCGCACCAACGGCCTTAGCCAGTCGAGTGATTTCAACGACATCGTGAATCGCCCCCAAGGCGTTCGAGGTATGCTGCATCGATACCATGCGAGTTCGCGGGTTGATAGCGGCTCGGAATTTGTCCAGGTTCAGCGTACCGTCCAGCTCCGGCTGGATGACTTGCAGCTTAGCCCCAGTTGCCGCGCAGGCCAATTGCCACGGTACGATGTTCGAGTGGTGCTCCAAGCCCGTCAACAAGACTTCGTCGCCGGCCTTGAGCTGACTGCGGCCCCAACTGCTGGCAACCAAATTAATCGCTTCGGTCGTTCCGCGCGTAAAGATGCACTCTTCGTTTTTCACGCCACCCAAAAACTTAGCAACTGTCGCGCGAGCGTTTTCGTAACTATCGGTCGCGCGTTGGCTAAGTTCGTACAACCCGCGATGGACGTTTGCGTTGTCGAATTGGTAGTAGTGGACGATCGCGTCGATTACGGCCTGAGGCTTTTGCGTCGTAGCCCCATTGTCCAGGTAAATCAGCGGCTTGCCGTTCATCTTCGTTGAGAGGATCGGAAAGTCCGCGCGGATCTGTTCAAGTGTCGGAAAATTCATGAATAGTCGATTGGAAGTGTGTCTCAGCGGGCTCACGGGCAGGTAATCAGCCAAGATTGTAAGCTCGCAACACGGTATTGTAGAGCCTGTTTTAGAGGCCCCCCAGCATCGCTACTGGTTAGCTCTCAATTACCCCCGCGCGACACAGCAAAGCCCTCCATCGCCCCTGCCCTGCCCTGCTCTAACTGCTAAATCCAATTTCAGTGGTGGAGGGGTAACGTTAAGGAAATGCTTCCACCGTCTGGCGACGGTGGCTACGGGGCGGTTACACCGTGTTACACCGTGTTACACCGTCTGGCGATCCGGCGACGGGGTGCTTCCACAGTCTGGAGACGGTGGCTACGAGGTGGCCTCGAATCCAGGAACTGACAGCCGCTTATCAAACCCGGCATAGGATCGGTCTACACGTCGTGCTTAGAATCGAATCATGTACTGCGTGTAGAAAAAGTCGGCATCGCCTCGGTAGGCCACGCCTGGTGTCTCGTGGTAATAATTGCCTGCTGAAAAGTGTGAATAGCCTACAAGCAGGTTCTGGCGAGGATCGAAATTGATGGTCCACAAGAAGTCGAACTCATGACCAAGATCTTTACTAGCCGCCAAGCTAGACGTGTTGTAGGGAGTCATTGCAACGCTGTAAGGTGTCGTGGATTGATCCAGGAAAAAGTAGTGATACCACAACATGAAGCTGACCTTGTCGCCAACGGGAGTAATGAACTGCATGTTGACATCATTCAGATTTCGCCTCCCGAATAGGTCCATAAAGCCGTTGTACTTATGAGCCAACGGAAAGAGGTGGTGGAACCCATCGTCGCCAACAGCAATAAAACTGCTGTCTCCACCCGAAGCATAGTCGTACCACGCCCAGACCGTTGGCTTCCAATCTTTGCCGCCGAAGGTCATCTCTAAAATTCGACCTAAGCCAGCGGCAAAGAAACCAGCGTCATGACCTGTGCCATTACTGTTGCTACCAAACTGAGTCGCACCTTCAACCTCGTACATCACGTTGCCCGAGCGATCCGCAATGCGACTTCCAAGCGTGTGGAAAGAGAAGTTCAAGTCGTTATTGTCAAAGCCAAGGTAATAACCTTCAAGCGCAGTTTTGCCCAACGATTTGTTCGAAAGGTAGGCACCGTAAAAGCTTTGATTATTTGTTGAGCGATCCCAATGGTTCGTTCCAGCAGTGGCTGCGACTCGATTCACGGGATTAGTGTAGAACAGGTCTAGTGTATTTTCTTTGGTACTGGCTGTAGTTCTCACGCCATCAAATGTTCGTCGCGTGTTGGCCCAGTCCAGCGGGGCAACCAATCTTTGGTCGCCGAGCAGAAGTTCCTGCCGACCAACTCGCCCAAAGAACTTAAGATCTCCATCATCCAATAACGTGGCGTCGACAAATAAGTTTTGTGCCTCCCCACGGTTCATCTCAATGGCTCGCGCTGCTATCGTCTCCCCTGCCGAATCGGCGTAGAGATACTCGCCAAACAAGCGAATGTTCTTGGTCACGCGATAGTTAGCAAACAAACGCACTCGGCTCAGCCAGAACTGATCGTCCTGTCCCGTCAGTCCATAGCCGCGATGGTTGTCTTCATGATGATAGCGAGAACGGAATTCGCCGCCGACATCCAGCTTGTTGTCGAGCAATCCTTTCAATGAATCTCCGAAGAAACGAGGCCCACGATAAGCTGGATCTTGCAGGTAGGAAAAGTCGTTCGCGTAGTAGACGCCTTTGTAAGCGCCTTTCATGGCGGCGTCCAACTCCTTCTGTTTTGCTGCTGGATCTTTAGACTTGTCTGCCTTGACGTTTGATGGCGCTGGAGTGATGTTGGGATTCTGCCGCGCGGCAACGTCGGGGAATTCTTCCTGAGTGACGAACTTCTTTACTCTTGGTAGAGCATCGGTTTCGTCGTCACTGAGCTTTGGATCGTCATCGGCCAACGCGCAAAAAGATGTGCAAAGTATTGCTGCCGTCGCAACCGCAGTACGCCAAACCCGATACGGAAGCGATCGACTTCCCTGCGAGTGATTCATCGAAAGAACTCCATCCTTGAAATTCAATGTGAGGACCGACAAGAATAAAAAATGTCCGCAACTGTCGATCAGTCTGATCGCAGAATGGGCTTTTTTCGACTTGAGGGCATCCTCCATTCCATCCAAGAATGGCAGCAAGATTTGCGCGGATAGAGAGGTCTATCGGTCAACCTACCACAACACAATACTCATGAACGAAGAAGGTGGCACAACTTACGAATCCGTCAAAAGCAGGATGTCGTAGAACCCGCAGCTAATGAAATCTCAAGCAATTGAGGCCGTAAGCAGTTGTTCATCGCTCTTCGTTGCTGGCAAAAGTTCATTGTCTTTGCACGATGTATCGAATTCAACGCACCGAGTTTTTGGAAACAATTTCGACAATCTCATTCGACCTAGTAGGTGCTGATTTGCTGTCTACAGAAGCTCGGTTTAATTGGCTCAAATCAAACGTGAAGACGAAAGTGGTCCCAACACGTTGATTGGATTCCACTGCGATCTCTCCCTGGACTTGTGCGCAAGCTTCTCGTACAGCACTTAAGCCGACGCCACGTCCCGAAAGCTCAGTCACTGAGTCATTCGTTGAAAGTCCATCATGGAACAGTGCATCGATGAGATGTTCTTGCGAATGGTGTTCTATTCCAAAGCTAATCGCACGTTGCCGTATACCTTCCCAGTTGATTCCCTGTCCATCATCGCAGATAGCGATCTTCAAAGAATCGGCATCGATCGAAGCGGACAATTTTATGGTACCCACTATTGGCTTTGAAGCGGCAAGCCGCTCGGTCGGAGATTCCAATCCATGGTCTACGGCATTGCGAATAACATGAATCAGGCTAGGCCAAACATTCTTGAGGCAGGAATAAGGCAAGCGAACCCCGTGATCCTCAACCACAACGCGTACTTCCTTACCAACTCGTTCTGCGATCTTGAGTGAATTCTTCGCGAGCCTATTTAGATGGATTGCCACTGGCTCAAAGTTCCAATATTCCACCAACTGGTTAATCTGGTCCGCAAGTTCATTTTCAGAAACCAGTTCGAGCAATTCCTCGATC
>CAYWNG010000331.1:0-7374 GCA_964458685.1 uncultured Pirellulaceae bacterium | reverse complement strand
AAACGTCGTCACTCCCAACGACTTTCAAGCCACCATCATGCATCTGTTCGGATTGCACCACGAACAGGTCATCTATCCCCACAACAATCAAAAGCAGATCGTCACTGCCAGCCGCCCCGCGCGTGTTGTGAAAGAGATTGTGAGCTAGTTGGGTCGCGGAATCTCTTCAACTGGCGTTGGTTCGGATAACGATGCGGTTGGAGCTTTTTCTTGCTTCGCGGGATCGACGGTACCTGATCCAACTGGACTTGGTTCAGGTTGCGTGACGTTGCTCCACTGTGACCGCAGCGGAACGATTCCGAACTGACTGGGACCATGTAGAACCGTTGCGTCGGTTGGAGCATCAGTACATTCCCAATTCGGATTCATCGGAGCCGAACCGGGCTTGGGTTGGAACATGGGGCGTGTCGGCAAGGGATGAAACTTTAATCCCTTGGGGCCATCTGGCAGATTACGGTGCTCTTTCCAGCGTTTGATAAAGCCGGGTGTTGGAATTGCGGGGACAGGAAATACTGGGGCGTACCGCGATTCGTCACATTCATCAACGACTTCCGTCGCAGGCAGCGAAGCATCCGTGGAGTGCTCGCGGCCAACGTAGCTGTCGGCTCGATAGCTGGGGATGGAAAGCACAGCGCAGCCGCTTTGAAAGGCGAGTCCGACGATGCACGCAGAGACGACGAGCTGCGAAATTGCTCGTTTGAATCGCGTTTTTCGACTCGGAGTTCTGCTGTTCATCGCTTAAAATCTGTGTCCCAAGCCAGAATTGGTCGGTAGTCGAGGATTCATCGCAACCCGAAGCGTTAGCGAGGGATTATTCACACAACCCGCTGCGTCAGCGAGGGATCAATCTCAACCCGCTGCGTTAGCGAGGGATCAATGTCCTTCGCTGACGCAATCCCTCGCTGACGCATCGGGTTGTGATGGTCCGTTTATCTGCTATCGCACAGCGGCCCGACTGAACTTTGGCAAACTTTGACGATTGCGTAGATTTTGACGATTTTGCGAGATGTAATGCAAGCAACTGAAGCGACACCTAAACTGCCTCATCTACGAATTGGCAACCTGGACATTGGTTTTCCGTGTGTTCAAGCTGCGTTAAGCGGCTACAGCGATTGGCCGATGCGTTTGCTCGCTCGTGAGCATGGTGCCAGCTATTCATTGTGCGAAGTAATGCTTGACCAGTTCTTAGTGACCTTCAAAGATCGCCATCGCAACCGTCATTTCCTTTACAACACGCCGGAGGAACAACCGGTTGCGGGCCAACTCATGGGAGCCGAACCCGAGCAATTCGCGTTGGGGGCGCTCAAGTTGGCTGAAGCTGGTTTCGCGGTAATTGACATCAATTTTGGCTGTCCCGTGAAGAAGGTCCTGGGGCGTTGCCGGGGAGGTTTTCATCTAAGCCAACCCAAAACAGCCTTGGAAATTGTTCGTCGAGTGCGAGATATCGTGCCAGCGGAAATCCCGGTCACAGTCAAGATGCGGCGCGGTTTGGATGACTCGCAGCAGAGTCGCGACAACTTCTTTGAGATCTTGAGCGGCGGCTTCGAAGCTGGTTTGGCTGCAGCAACCATCCACGGTCGGACCGTGGTTCAGCGATACATTGGGCCAAGTCGCTGGCAGTTTTTGAAGGAGGTTAAGCAAACCTTTCCCGACAAAACAATTCTGGGCAGCGGCGATCTTTTTACCGCTCAGGATTGCATTCGCATGATGCACGAGACCGGGATTGACGGCGTGACGATTGCCCGCGGAGCCATAGGAAATCCCTGGATTTTTCAACAAGCTAGGGCTCTTGCCAATGGACAACCCTTACTGCCTCCTCCTACGCTGCACGTCCAGCGCCAGGTCATGGAGCGTCATTGGCAGTTGGCTGAATCGATCTATGGAGACCAGCGAACGCCGACTTTGATGCGAAAATTCGGCATCAAGTACTCGTCGAACCATCCCCAACATCTGGAAGTCCGCCCCAGTTTCGCTCGAATCCGCTCACATGCTGAATGGCTTGGGGCTTTGGATCGTTGGTATTCCGAGGACGGTCCAGGCGCATACCCTTCGGTTAACGTCGTTGCGGACGAATCGGAGGGGTGCGAAATCGGCTAAGGTTTGGCTCTAATTGCCAGCGAATTGCTAGAAAAAGTTGACACCAGCCCCCTCGACCAGATACCCTATAAGAGTTGGGGAATTGTTTTCCCGACCAGTTTCCTTCGCGAGCACTTGGGATGAGGGTTCCTCGGCTGCGAACTGCAACTGCTTTTCGTTGTATGTTGACGCGAGGCCATTTGAAAAGTGCTTCATTGAATCGGCGTCACGACCTGCTGCGTCAGAGTCACTTTGTTTCAAGGGAGTTTGAATTATGCGAACCTGGTTCCGCGCACCGCTAGCTCTTGCGCTAGTCGTACTCAGTTGCTCGCACCTCTCGGCACAAGCGCCTGCTGCCAAGCCGCAGTTCCTAGACCAGCAACCCGCTTTGGATATCAAAGTTGAAAATGCAGTAAAGGCATATCTGAAGGGAACAGCAGCAACTGGAGAGCCCAACGGCGCTACTGCTCTTTCACAAGTATGCAGAAAGTACATGTCCGAGTTCACGGAGATTTACGATAGCAAGGTTCCCAAGTTTCAAAGTACGCGCCGCAAAATCGCAGACCTCATCAACATCGCTTCGAACGCAGAAGCGAGAGCCGCATTGATCAAAGAGCTCAATAACATAGCGGTGAGCTATGCCGGAAACGCCAACCTTCATGCTGCCGGTCGGATCAATGCGATCTACCTGTTAGGTGATTTGGACGAGTCCTTTGATTCAAAGTCAGGTACGCGCAAGCCTTATTCACAATCCACAATTGCTTTGATGCAAATCGTTTCAGCGCAGAACCTGCCGCCCTATCTGAAGGTAGCAGGATTAGGCGCGTTAGAGCGCCATGTCCGCGACGGTCACAAAGCTTGGCCAGAAGCCGCGAAGGGACGTGTAAGTAATGCAGTTTTGCCTTATGTCACCACCAAGCCAAAGCATGACAGTGAACGACAAGTCAACGCATGGATGGCACGCCGTGCCTTGGATATTCTCAAAACCATGGATGCCAACGATGCAATTGATGCCGCGTTGGGTTATCTCGCCGATCCGAAAGAACTCCCAAGCTTACGCACCAGTTCTCTCGAGTATTTAGTAACTCGCGATTTTGCCAAGCTGGATGCCTCACAACGCAAGCTCTATGTTCTAGGGCTCGTTCACTACCTGCGAACTCAGTCCACCGACTGGTATCAGCTTGAGGGCGACAAGTCCAAGCGAAAAGGCGGAGCCGTGGGTGGTGACATGGGAGGCAGTATGGGAGGCGGCATGGGCCCCGGTGGCGGCAGCTTCGGTGAAGGCGGCGACGGCGGTGGTATGTCGGGAGGCGGCTTCGGTGAAGGTGGTCCTGGCGGTGGTATGGGCCCAGGCGGCGGAAACTTTGGTGAAGGCAGTGGTGGAGCCAATACAAATAAACCCAAAGCCAAAGATGTCCAAGATTGGCAGACTCGTTCCGCCCGTAATCACCTGAATGAAGTCACTCAGTTGGTTCACCGCGCACTTGATGGAAAACGAACCAGCAGTGAACCCGCAAACACCGTCTCCAAACTTCATTTGACCAAAGAAGATGTTACATTCGAGGAAGACTACAAGCTGGCGAAGTTGATTCAATTGGTTGACGACTTTCAAAAGGTCATCAATGACATCAACAAGGTTCGTACCGTGGCTACCTTGATGGCAAACTCCAAGCTGCCCATCGAAGAGATCATGGACTACTCCAAGAAGATGCCTGGCTTCCTTGAAAAATATCCTGAGCTGAAGAGCGACGAGGACAAACTTCAAGAAGCCGAACAACCTAAGCCTGAAGACGGTAGCAAGCCAGACGACGGAAAGAAAGATGATGGCAAGAAGGACGATGGAAAGCCTGAAGATCCAGGTAAGCCAGACGGTGAAAGTGGTGACAAGCCGAAACCATAGCCCAGGCTTTCCTGGTTGGTCCGCTTGATCTAAGCTACCAAATCGATCACAACTAAACCGCCGCGCTAACTCAGCGCGGCGGTTTTCTTTTTTTGTGGGAAGCTTCGCATGAAATCCAACTACCGAGTTGCAGGGATCTCTTTTGAACACATGCACATGGGTGATAACCTAAAGATGGTTGCTCAACATCCCTACTGCAAAGTCGTCGGAGTTTGCGACAGTCAACCGTCTCGCATGTTGGACGCTCAGCAATCTCTAGGACTCGGCGCTCAACAACTTTACACCGATTGGCTTCAGTGCGTTGAAGAGTCTCGGCCGGACTGGATCGTGCTCTGTCCCGCCACTGGCGATCATGCATTGTGGGTCGAGCGATTGGCACCACTAGGTTTGCCGCTGCTTCTTGAAAAGCCGATGGCAGCATCCCTTGCCGATGCCGATCGTATGATCGCAGCCTGCGCTGCGCACGATGTCGTCTTGGCGATTAATTGGCCGCTAGTTTGGGTTCCCAGCCATCGAACAACCAAACGATTGATCGATCAAGGAGTGATCGGTGAAGTACTTGAGGTCCACTACTACAACGGCAATCGAGGACCACTCTGGCACACCGCTGAAAAACGGGAGGTCACAGCCGAAGAGGTGCAGCAACAAAAGCCCTCGAGCTGGTTCTATAGCAAAGAGCGCGGAGGAGGTTCGTTGTTGGATTACTTGGGCTACGGCGTGACGTTGGGAACATGGTTCATGAATGGCAAACTTCCGATCGAAGTGACTGCTATGGTCGACCAGCCTGAAGGATTGGAGGTCGACGAGCATTCGATCACGATTGTTCGCTACCAAAACGGACTCAGCAAGTTCGAAACGCGGTGGGGTACCTTTACTGACCCATGGACGCATCAGCCGCAACCTCGCTGTGGTTTTGTCATCGTAGGTAGCGAGGGCACGATCAGCTCCTACGACTATTCGGCCTCGATCTTGGTTCAGTCGCGAAGGTGTCCTGAGGGCGAGGCGGTTCCGGCCGATCGCATCGATCCACCCAATCAAGATCCAGTTCAGTATTTGGTCGATTGCTTGCAGCAGGGCCGCGAGATCGAAGGTCCTCTTTCTCCAACAATCAGTCGTATTGGCCAGCAAATCGTAGACACGGCCTATGCCAGTGCAGAGCAGAAGCGAACTCTGAAGTTGTTGAGCTAAACGCGCGTAGCATATTCATATTGGCAGCTTTTCAAGAAACGGCTATGGTAGCATTCATAACCGCTGTTCTTCGACTGCTTCAATGTGTAGAGTTCTATGAGCAGTTTCGCATTAGCAAATGCTAGCAATCTAGATACAGAAATCTTTAACCCACGGCTCGGCCATGGCAATTGACACTGACAAAATGGACTTTTCTACCGACACAAGAATGCCATCGCAGCAGCGTACGTTGGCCTGGGCGACTCGCGAAGAACAATTGCTAGCTTCGTATGCCATGTTCTCAATTCGTTCGGCCGGTCGTAGGTACCACGAGCCGCCGCATATGTTTCGCGGGCCTTTCCAACGTGATCGAGATCGAGTCTTGCATTGTTCAGCTTTTCGGCGACTGAGCGGGAAGATGCAGGTCTTTACCGGCGAAATGGGCGACTATCATCGGACTCGACTGACTCACACTCACGAAGTCGCCACGATCGCGCGGACGATTGGTCGAGCACTTCGATTGAATGAAGACTTGATTGAAGCCCTAGCTTTGCTGCATGACATTGGCCATCCACCGTTTGGTCATAGCGGTGAAGATGCGTTAGACGAGTGCCTGAAGGATGAAGGCGGTTTCTCGCACAATCGATTCGCACTGACGTTGGTCGAAGAGCTGGAGATGCGATACACGACCTATCCTGGTCTGAATCTATCCAAAGAACTGCTCGCAGGACAGAACTTTCGAACGACGCATCAAGGCGAAACGCCACTACTGGAAGTACAAGTGGTCGACTGGGCAGACAGCATCGCTTACAACGCTCACGATGCGGACGATGCGATGAAGCTTGGCTTGCTGCACTTCACTCAACTACAGAGCTTAGATCTCGCGCGTCGAGCACTCGATTGTGGAACCGCCTACGCACCGGGATCGACCGAGCGAGCGCTCAGGCAAGTCTTAGTGCACAACTTGATTGATGTTCAAGTCGGCGACTTGTTGGATAACGTTCAGAGCCGACTGGACAGCTTGCAAGGACTGGACAGTCTATCCATAAGCCAGCTTGGCATCACATTGAACATGTCCGATGAAGTGCTTGCCGAGCGAGAGCAGTTCGCGAAGTTTCTGTTCGACAACGTTTACCGTCATCCTCAACTAGTTTCCGTGCGATCGCGGGCGGCTGGCAAGGTGACTCAGTTGTTTGAGCGATTGACCGAGCATCCCGAGTACCTTCCCACACGTTTCTTAGATCGCGCGCAGAAGGTCGGTATCCATCGTGCAGTCGGTGAGTACCTTGCCGGGATGACGGATCGCTTTTGCGACGCAGAACATCGGCAGATTATTGAGCTGGGGGGCACACAGGCGCGCGATTGGTTCTAGGCTTTTTATAGTTTGATAGTGTCGCGAGCTGCATTCCAACCGATCGCACACTCGATCGACTCCAGAACCACAAGGCGACCATCATCAGTAGTATCGCCGCTACTCCGATCAGTCCAGCTTCAGGACCAAACTTGCCGCCAGTGATTATGGTCGGTCCAAGCTGAGTGACTTTAACAACGCTCTGGTCCATAGCTAGTCCGCTTACCGAAAAGCCGAAGAATGCACCTTGGAAGTAGTTCCAAGTCAAATGGACTCCGATGGGAGCCGCGAGTGAACCTGTGCAGACTCGCCCGAAGGCCAACATGATACCTGCAAGAGTGATTCCCACCGTGCTAACCCATGTCGAGTTTGGATTGTTTAGGTGAAGCGCACCAAACAAAGCTGACGACAGCAAGATCGCTACTAAACTCGCCCTGATCGGCCCAATAAACTTCAGCCCTTCGCTTAAGTTCTTCAGATGGTAGCCTCGCGATAAGAACTCTTCGCCAAAAGCGACCATCGTGAAGAGCACGATATAACCGAACTGCTTCTTTAGGAAATTGATCGGCTTGTCTTCTGGACCGACTCCTACATGTTCAACCGTGACCCAACCTAAGCTCCATTCCACAGCGAAGATCACGGCCATCGCCGCTGCACCGAGAAACATGCCAAAAGAGAAATTGCTCCACCAACGACCATCGGGCCTCTTCCAAAACGTCCGGCGATCGATCAGCCAAAAGCATAGCAACGTTCCGCAAATCAAGATCACTGATTGGATTGTCCCTTGAGCGACTTGACTGTCCAAGACCGTTACCGCTTCAGGAAAAAAAGAGACCACAGCGAAGACTGCAAACAGGATTGCGAAAATCAGTACCACAGC
>CAYWNG010000330.1:0-7375 GCA_964458685.1 uncultured Pirellulaceae bacterium | reverse complement strand
TCTTTAGGCCCGGTCAAGCGAGTATGCAGATCGCGGTGGGTTTCGTTCCTCAACCACACCCTACGCGTATCGCGTTCATGGTGGCCGAGGCAGCCATTTTAAACTGCGACAAGCTCTCGACTGCCAGGCTAGAGTCAGGCTTTGTGACAGCTTGGCTAAGCGTCGATAACCACGCATCGATCATCGGTTGTACATCCGTGGGGGAACCGGAAGCCGATCCAATCAGGCGATTCGACGAATCGTAGATGCGACCTCGAGCGATGTCGCACCAACCGCGAGTGCCCTGAATCTGCATGACACTCGCTGGATGCGATGAGCTTGCCTGGGCGACGAACTGACAATTCAATCGCAAACCCCTTGGATAAACAAAGTCGACTTGATCGCGACTCAAAGACCCCAGCTCAACTGGCATGTCGCCGGCAATCCAATTGAACAAACTCAGACTGTTGCTCAAGTCAGCCAAGTTCGGATGGCCACCTAAACGAGGATCTCGTTGCCAATTCCGCCAACGCAATTCATGATCACTAGTACGTCGCTCGCCTGAAATTGCTACTTCGGCAGATCGATGGTGAATCGCTTGGCCAATCAACAGATCACCGATGATACGTTGATGTAGTTGTTCAACCAACGATGCAAAGAAAGGCTGATGGGGATACGGTGAGCCAGCGTGGACGCAAACGGCCTGGGCCGCGGCGTTTTCAGCGATCTCCGTTAGAGCTTCAACACCTCCGCGATCAACGGCAACAGGACATTCCACGAACACATGCTTACCAGCTTCGGTAAGCAGTCGGACCTGTTGAGGTCTGACACCTGAGGCGGCCGCAACAAGCACCGCATCAACGTCGCTGCCCGCCAGCAACTCGGCCGCGCGCATACCCGTTAATCGAGTTGCCGAAGTGATTTCTAGTTGATCCGCAAAATTGCTGTTGAGCGTCCGATAGGTTTGTTGAATTCGATCAGCAAAAAGATCCGCCAAGGCCACCAATCGAACTCTCGCATTCGGTGATGCAAGAGCTGCTTTGGTCAATTGTAAGCCTCGACGGCCACAGCCCAACAATCCCAGCTTGAGTTCGGCAACCGGCGCAGTGACATGTGCTTGAACGGCGGATTGAACTAGGCCGCCAGCCAAGCCAGCCGGCATTGCAGCAAGCATCAGCGATTCTCGCAAGAAATCGCGTCGGTTGTCCGTACTGTTTTTTCGTGGACTGGAGTTCATTTTTACTCTATTGAGCTTTTACCTTAAATCTTCTTGCTGGGCTTTTTCTAACTGGGCTACTTCTTGCTGGCCTTGGCACCCTCTTCGATGGCGAAGAGCTGATTACGAGTGCTAATGTACAGAGTTCCATTGGCAACTGTTGGCGTGGTCAGTACTGAACTCTCCATGTTCAGCTCCTCAACCAAGGTCATCTTTTTATCAAACTTGAAGATCGCAATATCACCATCTTCATCGCTGACATAGATGTGTTCGCCCGCAATCAACGGCGCGGCCCATGCGGCTGAAAAGAGATCATGAGTCCAGTAAGCTTTGCCAGAGACTGCGTCGATACAGTGAACAATTCCGCCGAAGTCAGCGATCACCAAAATGTCATCTTTAATGGTCGCACTACCAATACCTCGGTGCATCGTCTGTTCGAACTTCTTGGTGTCCGCGCCGACGTACTTCCATACGACGGCCGAGTTGGCATTGTCTTTTTCAAAGTCGCCATCAGCTTCAACCAAAGCTTGAATACGCTTGTGAGCGATTGGTTTGTTTGGGTCTTTCTTGTTGTAGACGATTGTAGGGCTTACGTCGCCGCGCTTTGTTGGGTCGATACACCACAAAACGCCGTTAGCCGAACCATACTCGGGGTCATCGCCGACAGCGATGTAAACTTTGCCATTGTAGATTGTCGGTGTTGCCACCAAGTAATTGCGATCGCCAGCTCCGCCAGCAACAAACTTGGACTTCTTAGGATTGCAGTCGAACTTCCAAAGCAACTTCGACTTACCCTTTTCACCCGCAGCATCGAAGGCGTAGATCCAGCCGTCGCCGCCGCCAAAAATAACTTGTCCAACTCCCCCCAGTTCAGCATACGCAGGCGACGACCACTGTCCGTGTAGAACACCCATGCTGGAAGAACTATCAGCCCAAATCAGTTGACCTGTCTCGCGATTTAAGCAAATAAAGCTCGGAGCGTCAGAGTTGTTGCCGTCTTCGTCAATGCCTTGTGAAGTGCAGACAAACAACAGATTGCCTGCGCTAGTAACCGAGCAGTTCGAGTTGTAGTGCTGATGGACTTTCAACTCCTTCATCATGTCGTAAGCCCAAACCACATCGGCTTCGTCTTTGTTCTGATTGGGCTCGGTGGTCACACCGTCATTCTTGTCGTCAGCAAAGCCAGCGGTGTCCAGGCAGACCACTTCGCCGCGATTGGTGACGTAGAACAAGCGGTTGCCGTCGACTAGCGGCGTCGAGCAGATGCCTTGGTCGGGCCAGTCGACGTGGGAACCAGCCGCCAATTTAGGGCTCGAGTGTTGCCACAGCAGCTTGCCAGTCTTTTCATCGACACACAACAGGACGCCCAAATCGACATCCTTAGGCAGTCGCTTGATAAAGCCACCGCCGTTGTTGGTGCCTACAAAAACTTGACCATTGGCCACAACAGGATTGCCATAGGTTGTCGAACCGAGGGGAGCGACCCAGCGAATGTTCTCTCCCGAACCGACGTCCCAAGATGTTGGTACTACGGTGTCGGTAACACTGTTGCGAAGCGACGAACCGCCAGCTTGCGGCCAGTCCGCTTTGCCGACTTGCAGCTTACCGATCATCTTGCGTGTTTCGGCGACTGAGTCATAGCCACTTTGCGCGGCTGCGAAAGTCGCTAGCCCGGCCACAAGGAAGTTTGCGATCAAAAATGAACGAATATTGGGAGTCATCGAATCTGCCCTCAGGCCAGCGAATGGAACACGTCTTGCGACGCAAGTGATTTTTAATGAACGTTTTTGGGTGAGGCGGGGGAGGATGGGAGGGGTGATTAAACAGGTGGGTATCCAAAGCGACTAATGGAACCTCGGCGACGTCCCTCAATTATCGTCGCAAATCGGCCCGTGTACTAGGTCGCAGGCTTGGACAAAAAGGAACTAAGCGATGAAGTTTTGGCAAGGTTGGTCAAACTCGCCGCCCTGCCCCGCTACTCGACTTCGTGCTCTAATTGCTGAATGTAGGTGGCAAATTCGGCTTTTTGCTCCTCGGTCACGTCAGGATACTTGAGTCCCAGCTTCTCAACCCTAGCGGCGATGATGTCGGCGATGGCAGCCCGAGCGTACCATTTATCGTCGGCGGGAATGATGAACCAAGGCGCTTCCTCGGTACTGGTACTCTCCATGCACTCCTCGAAAGCCGTTGTGTATTCCTTCCACAGCTTGCGTTCTTCTAGATCGCGAGGATTAAACTTCCAGTACTTCTCCGGCTGCTTCAATCGCTCCAACAATCGTAATCTTTGTTCTTCTCGCGAAATGTGCAAGTAGAACTTTAAGACTAGCGTTCCATTATTGCACAGAGCGCGTTCGAAGGTGCGAATCTCTTTGTAGCGTTGTTCCCAGAGCTTTTCCAACGACTTTGGCTTATCGATCTTAAGCCCTGGAATTTGTTGCGGCTCGAGAAACTTGGGATGCACTCGGACCGCCAGGACCTCTTCGTAGTAGGAACGATTGAACAGGCTGATCATCCCTTTCTCGGGCAGGTACGGACTTGGTCGCCACAAGAAATGATGTTTGACTTCCGTAGCGTTAGGCGGTCCGAACGAGTAGACGCGGCAGCCTTGAGGATTGATGGCACCCATCACGTGACGCACAGTTCCATCTTTGCCGGCCGCATCCATGCCTTGAATAATGATGAGCAGGCTATATTGCTTACTGGCAAACAGCACGGCTTGCTGTTCTTGCAAGCTAGTGACGTCGGCAGCCAAGGCTTCCATGGCAATCTGCTTATCGACCAACTCTTTGCCGGCCTTGGAAGTACGTTTGGCCAAGTCCAGCGACTTTTCCGGCTCGACGATAAATTTCGACTCATCGAATCGATGTTTCTTGGCCATGTTTTTATCAGCTCCAGGTAGCAATGCTCAAAGGGTCTTCAACGCTCGCCAAGCATCTTTAAGGGCATCCTAAGCGACGCAATTTCTGGCTTGGTGTTTCTAGCACAAGCATTATAACCGAAGCAAATGCCAGCGGGCACTGAAACGGCGAGCAATGTCACCATCAGAGCGACGCCCCGCGCCTCGAAGGGCTTGCGATTTCAGGGCACCGCAAGATAATCTGACTTTGTAAAGTTCACCTATCATCCCTACAGCGAAGCACGTCAGGCTCGGCATTTGAGCACTCGAGCTTCAGGAGTTTTGACTCATGCCTTTGGTTCCCCTGCGTGTCGTTCTAGATCATGCCGCCGAAAACAACTATGGAGTGGCTGCTTTCAATGTTAACAATATGGAGCAGATTCAAGCCATTATGGAAGCGGCCGAGCAGACCGATTCGCCGGTCATTATCCAGGCTTCCCGAGGTGCACGAGCTTACGCGCAAGAGCTTTACCTTCGCAATTTGATGCGTGCCGCTGCGGAACTTTACCCCAATATTCCAATCGTCATGCACTTGGACCACGGCAATAGTGTGGCCACTTGCTTGAGCGCCATCGAAAACGAATTTACATCGGTCATGATGGACGGATCGCTGATGGAAGACGGCAAGTCGCCAGCTTCCTACGAGTACAACGTCAAGGTTACTGCGGAAGTCGTCAAGATGGCGCATGCACGAGGCGTCTCGGTCGAAGGCGAGATCGGCTGCTTGGGGTCTCTGGAATCCGGCGAAGGCGAACAAGAAGACGGCCACGGAGCGACTGGAAAGCTATCGCACGATCAACTGTTGACCGACCCTGATGAAGCCGAGCGATTTGTGGCTGACACGGGAGTGGACGCATTGGCAGTTGCGATCGGAACCAGTCACGGCGCTTACAAGTTCACTCGCAAGCCTGACGGCGAAGTTCTGGCGATGGCGCGGATCGAAGCCATTCATGCCAAGCTTCCCAATACGCACTTGGTCATGCACGGAAGTTCGTCGGTTCCACAAGAACTGCAAGACATGATCAACAAGTATGGCGGACAGATGAAGCAGACCTTTGGAGTGCCTGTTGAAGAAATTCAGCGCGGCATCAAGAGCGGCGTTCGCAAGATCAATGTCGACACTGACAACCGCATGGCCATCACCGGAGCGATTCGCAAGGTGTTGGCGGAGAGCCCAGAGAAGTTCGACCCACGCGACTACCTCAAGCCTGCCAAGGCTGCGATGAAGCAAGTTTGCGTCGATCGCATGGTCGCCTTTGGTCAAGCAGGCAACGGCAGCAAGTTAGCCAAAAAGCTCAGCTAAGCTCTCAGTGTACCACGACGCTCAGTGTGCCACGACGCTCCGCCGTCGCTTCGTCTTGCTCTTAGTGTGCCACGACGCTCCGCGTCGTTTTTCCTAATCAAAGGTCGTGTTTCCTAATCAAAGTGTGCAACGACGCTCCGCGTCGTTTTCTTCTCCTCGTTCCCAGGCTCTGCCTGGGAACGCACTGTCCTCACGGCTCCGCCGTCACCAACCCGCTGCGTAAGCGAGGGACCGCTCGTCCAAGGCGCAAAAACAGAGCGAAAAAACCTAAAACCGCGGACGGCATTCGGAGAATGCCTGCTACTCAAAAAATCTGCGTAGCAAAAACAATTACACCAATCACTGCTGAACCCATAGAGCCAACCAGCACCGCAGCGGCAGCAGTATCCAGAGCCTTGCCTACCCAGGGATTTTGATGATCACAAAGTCCACGAGCCAAAAACTCAACAGCGCTGTTCATCAGCTCGAGCGACCAAACTAATGCGATGCAAAGAATAAGCACGCACCATTGGATTGATGAGCATTTCAACAAAGCAGCCAATACGAGCACTGCGATTGCAACAGGGATATGAACATAGAAGCTGCTTTGCCCAGCGATGCCAAACCCCAGTCCGCGAAATGCGCAGCGGAATTTGTTGCCCCAGTTCGTCATCAGTAGAACTTTCTCAGTAAAATTGGTCACAAGCCTAGATAAATTCCAGCTAGCTCTCGCATCCTCTGGCAGGGAGGCGTATTCCGAACCTATTGTAGCCCAGCACTCACACCATGACACAACCGAAACGACTCAAGTCGCTACGCTGGCTGGCCTTTGTATTGCTGGGAATGGTCTTGTTCTGTTGTGGAGGCAGCTTCACAACTTTGATGGTCTCAAGATATTCTTCCGAGCGAAGATTGCAGGAGAAGCTAGAGCAACTTTCCGCCAAGGGAATTCCGGTGGACGATGCTTCGGTTGCTCAACTGCACGAGACGCTTACATCCATTGAGAATGTAGATGCCTGGATCGGGATTCTCGACAAATTCGCATCGAAGAACTTCTTGGATCAGTGCCAAAACGTACCTATAGTCGGAAGTAACGAAAATCCGATTCCAAAGATCGGTGATCCGTGGTCCGATGAGGCATTGGTCGAGCAATTTCTGTCCCAAAACGCGGACACGATGAAGCAGTTGTTGGACGTTGCTCAAGACAATGGCCACGTAAGGTATCCAATCGAGTTCAAGTCTTTAGGCACTCGTGCGTTCTATACGACGAATACTTTAATTGCGGCTCGCATGCTAATGCTTGAAGCTATCTTGGCGGCCAGAACTGGTGATAACAGCCGTGAGTTCCGCGCGATCAACGCCATGTTTGGCTGCGCCATTTCGGTACGGGGAGAACCAAGTATGTCGAGTCAACTTGTCAGCCTTGCCATACATGGGATGGCCATCAATCGACTTCAGATGGCTGTGGAAGAAAATCGGTTGTCACCAGAACAGCTCAGCACCTTACGAGCACGACTCGCACCTTTCTCAGACATCAAGCAACCCTACACAATTAGTCTGCAGGGGCTACTTGGCTCGGCAATTCCAGCCTTTCGTGACCCGGCGGGAATAGACCCGAAATTCGCAAGATTGAGTAAGCTCTTTGTCAGTAGTGGCATTGCTGATCGTGCTGCTCGAAAGTATGCCGACCGAATAGAAGAGGCGTTGGAGATCCCAACCGATAACCTACAGAGCTTTATTGCCGACTGCCAAACTTGGGAAAATCAGCTAACAAGCGGCGGAATGCTTCAACAACTGGAGGGCACGATTAGTCAGCAATATAGTCCGGCACTTTCGAGTTTCGGATCAGGGCTGGTTCGCGGCAAGATGATGAACGACCTTGCAACACTTGCCATCGCCGCTCGGCAATATGAAATAGCCAACGGACAACTTCCTACGAGCTTAGAGGAACTGACGACACAAGGCATCGACCTCAGTCTTTTTCATTGCGTCGACGGAAACC
>CAYWNG010000329.1:0-7392 GCA_964458685.1 uncultured Pirellulaceae bacterium | reverse complement strand
CTCGACGCAGCATGCGGCAGCGATACGAACCTCAGAGGCCAAGTCGAGCTGCTGCTAGCGGCCCATTCCAAAGCTGGCCGATTTCTCGAACCTGAACCGCTACCTACATCGGACTTTGTTAAGGATACTGAAGGTAATCAGCCTATCACCAGTACCATCATTGCCGATCGATACAAGCTGCTGGAAAAGATCGGCGAAGGAGGCATGGGCGAAGTTTGGGTCGCTGAGCAAACTCAACCGGTGAAACGCAAGGTTGCTGTAAAACTGATCAAGGCCGGCATGGACAGCCGAGCCGTTCTGGCTCGTTTCGAAGCCGAGCGTCAAGCGCTCGCCGTCATGGATCATCCCAACATCGCTAAGGTGCTTGACGGTGGCTTGCACGAAGGTCGTCCGTATTTTGTGATGGAACTCGTCAAAGGAATTCCGATTACCGAGTATTGCGACCGACACTGTTTGACGTTGCAAGAGCGTTTGCAACTGTTCGTTCCTGTTTGCCAAGCCATACAGCATGCGCATCAAAAGGGCGTGATCCATCGCGATATCAAGCCTTCGAATGTGATGGTCGCTCTTTACGACGATCGCCCCATTCCGAAAGTGATCGACTTTGGAGTCGCCAAGGCAACGGGGCAGACCTTAACGGAGATGACGCTGCACACCGGTTTCGGTAGTGTTGTGGGGACGCCCGAGTACATGTCGCCCGAACAAGCCAGTTTTAATAATTTGGACATCGATACCCGCTCCGATGTGTATAGCCTTGGCGTGTTGCTGTACGAGTTGCTCACCGGGACGACACCCGTCGATCGCAAGTCTCTCGGAGAAGCGGCCGTTCTGGAAGTGCTTCGTATTGTGCGCGAGGTTGAAGCACCGCGTCCGAGTTTGAAGCTCAGCACCACCGATGCCCTTCCGAGCATTGCCGCTAGTCGCGGAACGGAGCCGACCAAGCTTCCCTCGATGATGCGCGGGGAACTCGATTGGATCGTATTAAAGGCTCTCGAAAAAGATCGCGGCCGCCGCTATGAGAGTGCGAACGGCTTGGCAGCCGACGTCTCACGATATCTCTCTGGTGAAGCCGTAGCCGCGTGTCCACCGACACTTGGCTATCGTCTGCGCAAGGCGTATCGAAGGAATCGAGGTGCGGTGTTAACAGCAATCGCATTTATAAGTCTTCTCTTTGTAGCATTCGTTACAGGAACCGTCCTGGCGATTCAAGCGATACGAGCGCAATCGATCGCGGAAGATCAACGGATAAAGGCGGAACTAAACGCACAACGAGCAGAAGAAGCTAAACAGCTCGCAGAGAATGCTCAAATGGAAGCAGACAAACAGCGCAACAAAGCTCTCGAAGCGGCCTACACCTCATCCATGAGTCTGGCAGCTCGGGCTTGGGAAGATAACAACACTCCTCGAGTACAGGAATTGCTTAAGTCAATACCGAACTCAATAGGCAACCAAGACCCTCGCGGATTCGAGTGGCATTACCTTTCACGAGTAAGCAATTCAGCATTGAAGACGTTATCCGGGCACTCAGGGGGAGTCAACGCCGTAGATATAAGTCCCGATGGGAGGCTTATAGCAACAGGGAGCGTAGATCGTACGGTGAAAGTGTGGTCCTACGAAACAGGAGCGGAACTTTTCACGACGAGTAAGATGGGCTCGATCGCAGTACTCGATGTGGCATTTAGCCCCGACGGTAAATACGTTGCTGGTTGTGGCAGTGAAACCTTCGTGTGGGACAGCACGACTGGCAAGCAGCTAATGGAATTGAAAGGGCATACTCATTTCGCGGCTAGTATCGCCTACAGCCAAGATGGAAGGCTCATCGCGACAGCAAGCCTCGACGGAACAGCGAAGATATGGGACGGCGCGAGCGGTAAGGAATTGGCATCGTTCGATCACTCGAGCAAATATGGGCATGGTGGTTATCTTTCTTCAGTAGCGTTTAGCCCAGACGGGAAGCGACTCGCATCCGCCTCGCGAAATGGGACGATCAAGATATGGGATGTCGAGACGAGTAATGAAGTTCTCTGCATCAATCACAGTAGTACGAGCTTGACGTTTAGCCCCGATGGTGCACAACTCGCATCAGGTGGCAGCAGTTGCAAAATATGGAATAGCAACGATGGTAGCCTCCTCTTAACGATCAACAGCGCCATAGGAAATGTCAATGACGTTTCTTTTAGTGCAGATGGCAAGCTGCTGGCAGGTGGCTGTGAAAAGAAGCTCGTTAAGATTTGGGATGCAAACACAGGCGAGGAGAAAGCATCGATAAAAGGCCATGGTGATAGCGTAAACTCTGTCACATTTAGTCGAAACGGACGACAATTGCTTTCAGCATCATTTGACGGAACCGCAAAGATTTGGGATTCGAAGATTCGAAACGAGCCGACAGTCCTCAACTACTTTGGGCCTATCGCGTTTTCCCAAAACGGACGTTATGTAGCTATCCGAGGGACCCAAGAAAACCAAATCACCGTCTGGGATATTGAAACGTCGAAAGTGCAGTGCACCTTCAGTGGCCATACGGACAAAGTTAAGCGAATCGTAATGAGTTCTGATGGAAGGTATGTAGCTTCCGCGAGTGAATCGAACGATGCGATCGAGAATAACCAGTTATTAAAGGTATGGGAAGCGGATGCGGGGAGAGAACTTTACTCACTTCCGAAGGCGGATAGTGGGTTTAGAGACTTTGTATTCAGCACAGATGCTAAGCTATTGGCGACTACAACGGCACTTGGTAAAGATATCACGTTCTGGGAAGCCGATTCGGGCCACCGGCTTTCTTCTCTGAACGTTGAGGAACAACAACTTTCCGTGGTGTACAGTCCTTGCGGAAAGCAGTTTGCAGTTTTTCCTGACGAGCCGTGGGGAAGGGTTGGTCACATATGGGATGCTGTAAGTCACCAGAATGTTTTTAAGCTTGAAGGACATAAAGAGGACATTTCTTGCATCGTCTACAGTCCGGATGGGGCGAGGATTGCTACCAGCAGTTACGACAAAACTGCAATAGTCTGGGATGCATCAACTGGTCGTGAACTCTTCTCGCTAAAAGGGCATACGGAGTCCGTCGTTGCAGTCGCCTACCATCCGCGCGAACCGCGTCTTGCGACAGCAAGCGTTGATGGTACGTTGCGAATCTGGGATAGCGAAAATGGTCGAGAGTTGATCTCGTTGTCGTGTGCTTCTGAATCGAGCATTTACAATTCTCGGTTGACGTTTAGTCCGGACGGTGATTGCCTGCTGATAGAGTACGCCCACGGCCAAGTACAAATCTGGAGTAAGAGTGCTACGTTACCCGATTGGTTTCAACAGTCCAGGTAGACTCGTAGCGAGAACGATGGATTTGAGGCACGTCAGGATAAGACAACACAAGCTGGATAACTAAGTTACGAATTTGTTGCTGAGGGGAATGACGCCTTTCTCTCGCCTTGTTTCCTGGACAGATTTATACTCAACGAGAAGTAACCATGACTCAAGTAACACGCATCGAAGAGATTTACCTCAGCGCACTGGAGCGATCGGACTTGGCGGATCGAGAACGCTACTTGGCGGCCTCGTGCGGCGATGATGCCGAGCTTCGAGCGGAAGTTGAAAAGTTATTGGAGGCACATTCCGAGGCTGGTAACTTTCTCGAACCCTCACTCGATCAAACCAAACTGCATCAGCCCGCTGCGGTGAGATCGATACAGCCGGGGACGCTTGTCGCCGATCGATACAAGTTACTCGAAAAGATCGGCGAAGGAGGAATGGGCGAGGTCTGGGTCGCTGATCAATTTGAGCCGATCAAACGGCGCGTGGCATTGAAACTAATCAAACCTGGTATGGATAGTCGCAGTGTGTTGGCACGCTTCGAGGCCGAAAGGCAAGCACTGGCCGTGATGGACCATCCGAACATTGCCAAGGTACTCGACGCAGGGACAACCGGCGATGGGCGTCCGTACTTCGTTATGGAGTTGGTAAAAGGAACTCCGATCACCGAATTCGCCGATGCTCGCAAACTGACACCGACGGAACGATTGGAGTTGTTCGTTCCGGTCTGTCAAGCGATTCAGCACGCGCACATGAAAGGGATCATTCATCGAGATATCAAGCCCAGTAATGTATTGGTAGAACTGCACGACGATCGGATGGTCGCCAAGGTCATCGACTTTGGTGTCGCCAAAGCTATTGGCCAGCAACTCACGGACAAAACGATCTACACCGGCTTCGGCGCACTGGTTGGCACACCGACGTATATGGCTCCGGAACAAGCCACCTTCAACGCGCTGGATGTCGATACCCGAGCCGATGTGTACGCTCTTGGCGTTTTGTTGTACGAGCTACTAGCCGGCAGTCCGCCGATCGAAAAGGAGCGACTGAACCAGGCGGCGCTCGATGAAGTCCTGCGTATCGTCCGCGACGAAGAACCACCGCGTCCCAGCCAACGGCTCAGTACGAGCCATGCAAAAGCCAGCATCGCTGCAGTGCGTGGATCGGAACCAACGCACTTATCGCAACTGATGAAAGGCGAGATTGACTGGATCGTGATGAAGGCCTTGGAAAAGGACCGTACGCGTCGTTACGAAAGTGCCAATGGACTTGCAAAAGACTTACAGCGTTACCTAAACGGTGAAGCGGTCGAGGCCTGTCCGCCGACTCTCGGTTATCGATTGAAGAAGGCATATCGGCGGAACAGAGCTGCGGTTCGGGTTGCCGGGGCCTTCACGCTTTTTATGTTGTCAGCAGTCGCTGTGAGTAGCTGGCTGGCTTTGAAGGCGACTCGGGCGGAGACCCTTGCTGAGGAGAAACGAATCGAAGCTGAAGCGAATGCTAAACTCGCAGACGAAAAAGCAACTGAGGCCGCTTACACTTTGGGGCTGAGCGATGCACGTCTTGACGTTATTCGAGAACAACGTGATGAAGCACAAAGAATGACTTATGCTGCACAGATGAACTTGGCGGCCCGAGCATGGGAAGACGACAATGTTCCCCGTGCCCGTGAGCTACTTGAATCAGTTCCGAAGTCGGTGGCCGACAAAGACATTCGTGGCTTCGAATGGCATTATCTGTCGCGAGTTTCCAATTCAGCCATTCAGACGCTGGATGGCCACTCCGGATATGTTCTTTGTGCTGCGTTCAGCCCCGACGGCAAACGTTTGGCGACAGGAAGTAGTGACACAACGGTCAAAGTCTGGTCTTGCGAAACAGGGAAAGAGCTATTCGCATTTGAAGGTCCTGGCGGGCCAGTGTTTTGTCTGGATTTCAGCCCCGATGGCCAGCGACTAGTGTCTAGTGATGGAAATGCTGGATTAGTAACAGTTTCGGATAGTTCGACGGGTAATCTATTGTCCCGAGTAAACCACAAACGCCAGGTTCACGGAGTTGCTTTTAGCCCCGATGGCCGATGCTTTGCTACTGCTGGGTACGACGGGAAAGTGAAAGTGTGGGACAGCACGACGAGCGAACAGTTGATCACGCTCGATCACGGCGAGCAAAATCTCTTCACCGTTGCGTTCAGCCCCGACGGGCAACGCTTGGCATCCGCGGGAAGCAGCGGGACTATCAAGTTATGGCATGTCCCCAACGGCAAAGAACTCGTCACGCTCAATGGACACACCAGCACTATCTGGAGCGTCGCCTTCAGCCCTGATGGCATGCAACTCGCTTCCGGTAGCAATGACAATACGGTGAAGCTCTGGGGTACCGAGAACGGCAACCAGTTGTTGACGGTTACGAGTACGATCGGTTGTATCTACAGCGTTTCTTACAGCCCAGATGGCAAGCGCCTCGCCGGTGGCGGAGATAAAAAGCTCGTGAAGATTTGGGATACGAATACAGGCGAAGAACTTGCATCGATCAAGGGGCACGGAAATGAAGTGCAGTGTGTCAGATTCAGCCGGGATGGTCAGCAACTCGCCACGGCATCTAGCGATCGTACTGCCAAAATATGGGATTCGAAGATTCACAACGAGCCGCTGGAGCTCCACGATTTCGGCCCGGTCGCGTTCTCGGGAAGCGGTGAACGTGTCGCGACCCGTGGCAAGCAACAGAACACGATTACCGTTTGGGATCGGGATAGCACCAAGACACCATTGACATTGTACGGCCATACCGCAAGGGTTGATCGGCTCGCCATCAGCCCTGATGGGCGATATGTGGCATCGGTCAGTAAAGGCGATCGCATCAGGAAAATTAACCAGGAGATGAAGGTCTGGGAAACAAGTACCGGGAAAGAGTTGTTTTCAATAGGTGAGGCTGAAAGCGAGTTTGATGGGGACATGTTTGCGTTTAGCCCAGATAGTACGCAGCTTGCCACTGTTTCAGGCAAGCTTGTGGTCCTTTGGGAGGTCGCTACCGGTAAGAAACTTTGGATCCTAGATACCGATGCCACAGACGCTTGGGCACTGGTCTTCAGTCCAAATGGCAAGCAACTGGCCACGACGCATGAGTTTTGGGGAAGACATGCTCAGATTTGGGACGCGGTCACTCAAAAGAGCCTTTTCAAGCTCGAAGGACACACCGAATTGGTTTCCAGCATTGCCTACAGTCCGGATGGGCTAAGGCTGGCCACTGCTAGTTTCGACAAAACGGTCAAGGTCTGGGATGTCGCGACCGGAGCTGAGCTGTTTTCCCTTAAGGGCCATACCGAGCCCGTTCTGAGTGTTGCGTACCATCCGGACGGAACGCGACTTGCCACCTCTAGCCAGGACGGTACCGCAAAAATTTGGGACAGTGCGAACGGCAAGGAGTTGATCTCACTCAAGGACACCGGCAGTCCATGGAACGATACTGGCAATACGTGGTCCGTTCTCACCTTCAGCCCTGCTGGCGAATGCCTGATATCGCAGCATAGAGACGGTCGCGTAAATGTGTGGAGCAAGAGCGCGACAACCCCGATTTGGTGCCAACAATTCCTGGAGCAAACCGGAGCTGAGCCGACAACCACGTATCAGCTTATTCGCCTTGCAAACTCCTTGTGGACCGTTGGCAAAAAGGAAGAAGCAAAAACGGTTTATAGGACCTGGATGAAAACGGAGGTTGATGACAGCAAGCTCAACAGCTTTGCCATGAACTATGCTGTGAACAACAACCCCAAAGACCGGGATGGTGAACTAGCCGTCGAAGCAGCTACAAGAGCCTGTGAGTTGACCAGCTACTCAAAGCCCTATATCCTCGACACCCTTGCCACGGCTTACGCCGAAAAGGGTGACTTCGATGCCGCTGTGAAGTGGCAGCTGAAAGCGATTGAGTTGCTCAACGGAAGTGAGAAGAGCGACTTGTATGAAGAACACCTCAAGCTCTTCCGCGAGAAGAAGACAGTTCCGCCCCAGAAGTAAACTTTCCAATGAGCGACATCACCCACATTCTCAACGCGATTGACGCTGGTGATCCGCAAGGTTCAGCGGAACTGTTGCC
>CAYWNG010000328.1:2927-7394 GCA_964458685.1 uncultured Pirellulaceae bacterium | reverse complement strand
ATTGACTATCGACCGCGCCGACTTCGTGCTCGTGCTCGTGCTCGTGCTCGTGCTCCAATCTAGGTTTTCGAGATCGATTACGAGCACCATTTCATTGAGCACGAGCACGATTTCTTGACCTGGTCCTCATAAAGTGCAACCTCAACCTAATTCCCCTACAGATTGCTAAAGAACAACCCCCAAACCACCACCGCAATTAAGCACCCCACCGTGTCTTGCCAAGCCCATCGATCACTCTGACGATTGCGCCGCGAGTACTCCAACAGCCGCCCCGTGGGACAACCGAACTTGCAATATGCCATGGGGACTTTAGTTGAGACAACCAGAGAGACAACTGCGATACTCACGCTGGCAAACCCGGCAATGCCCCAAACATAGGCATCGAACGGCTCCAAACTTGCTACATTCAACTTCAGATCGGCTACAGTCGCTGCGACGATGATGATCAACAGTAACCCAGGTATCCACCGCAGCCATCGCGCTAAACTCGCCGGGACCTTCCAGACTTTTAAGCGACCTTTGACCAATCGTTGAGCGGCTCCATGCGGGCAAAGTTGATGGCAGTAGACATTCTGCTTAGTGAGTGACGGCCAGAACATCGCCACAAATACGACAGCTACCAAACCTGGTGCCAATCGCCAAGGCACGCCCGCTGAAGCCCAGCCTACTAACAAAGCCTGCGAAACCAAGTTGCCCGTACACAATCCGAAATAGCCAATCAATAGGATCGCCCACAACGTTGCTATCCACGCTCGACCACGAAGTCGAGTCGAACTGATGAGGATAGCGAACAATAGAACGACACCAGTCCCAACATCGTTCCATGTCCAGCGAATTTTCAAAAGCGATGCTAGTCCAGAGTCAGCGGCAGGAACGGATTTGGCCTTCGATAGTTCTAGATACTCTTTAGCTGCAAGAGCCATCGTATCCACAACGGCGTGACTTGTCATCGTTGCACCCGAAACACCGTCCACACCTTCGATTTGCCGATCAAAAGCCGCCAACTGCTGTATGGATAGCCCGCGAAATCGCTTCCAAAAAGAAGATTCGTCCTGCACATAGTTTATGTAAGGTTCGTTATCGTAGGATCGCCGCATCTTAGCGCGTTGAAGGCGATCTTCGAGGTCGAACCACATCAGAACTTCGGTTGGCCCCTGATAGCCTTCCAAGCTCTCGACAAGCGTTCCGGATCGCAGCAGCCATCCGATCTTGTTTCCTTGCGCGTCGATGACCCACATGCGACCGTTCCCGGCATCGCGAGTTTGTTCGTCTTGTTCTTCCTTCAACTCAGTCGCTCTGGGCAACCAGGCTTGAATCTCCTCCAGCTTAACCGGTTCAGGAAAACGCAAGTGCGGTCGTCGACCACCAAGACGCACTAAGATACCTTCGGCAATGGCTAAGCTGGTTAGCGTGGCTCCACTGACTGCATCCACATCGGTCGCAGTGGGTGCATCGCTCCAACTCCATCCTTGGAACTGCTCAAAGAAAGCGTCCTTGGCAAGAACATGAGCGACGTGTTCAGGCGTGTCACGGCTCTCCAGAAGCTTGACACCGATGAGGCTCTTCGCAGCCGGATCAAAAACTAGAAGAGCGTTGCTGGGGCCTCGATAACCAATCACATTTTCGGCCTGTGGCTGTGTCATCGCCAGAAAGCCCACAACGCGCCCCATCTGATCTTTGACCTCTGCCAATGACGCAGAATCTCGTGGCGATTCAATGCGATCTGCACTTGGTATCCATCGCTTGATCATCTCGGGTTGAACCGATAACCAACGATCACGAGCACTGTGTAGTGCGTCTCGCTGAGTCGCTAAAGACTTCATCCCAACTGCGATGACCAAAAGAATAGCGATTCGCAGTCCGTGGACTATCAAAGCTTTGAGGGGACGATCCTGCATCTCAGTTCGATTCACGAGGGCTTGCGAGAGAAACTTTAAACATCTGTGGTACGACTAGCTTGTTGACGCATTACCTTAGCACGTTTGTCTGGACCGTCGTGACTCCAACCAGGCGCCCAAAAAAGATACTTCAGTTTGTCGCTCCATTTCGTAGCTCGCCGGAAATCGTTCCAAATTGAACGATACTCGTGCGTCGCTACTTGAGCTAGATGGTGCGTGTGGATGTTGTTGGTTAAGCCGTAGATGGGTCGATTGGCGGTTTGCTCGGGTGAAAAGGTACCAAACAATCGATCCCAGATAATCAAAACTCCCGCATGATTGCAGTCCAAGTACTCAACGTTGCTCGCGTGATGCACTCGATGGTGCGATGGCGTATTGAACACGGCTTCGTACCACGCCGGCAGCTTGTCAACAAGTTCGGTGTGTACCCAAAACTGATAGATTAAACTGATCGACATCATCGTAAAGATCATGATGGGATCGAAGCCAATCGCCGCTAACCAGAGCCAGAAAAAGAACTTGTGCAGCCGCTCGCCAACTCCCTGCCGAAGCGCCGTACCCAGATTGAGGAACTCGGAGGAATGGTGAGTCACATGCCCAGCCCAAAAAATTCTGATCTGATGATTCAGTCGATGAAACCAGTAGTACGTGAAATCCTCAAGAAAGAAAAGTAACCCCCAAGCCCACCACTGACGCTCGACGACATCCTGGAGTGGAGATAATCGGTGCAAATGCCAAAAGGCCATCAACGCAAGCACCTTCGGTATAAGCTCGACAAACAGAGTGAGAATTCCCATGGTCATCGATGTCAGGAAGTCCTTTCCCTCATAGATTTTTCGATGTAACTGCAACGACCAACCATATTCAATCAACATGGCTAGAAAAAAGATCGGCAAGGCGATCATTACCAGCTTGTCGTTCTGAAGTTCGCTGAAAGCCGTGGAGAAATTCATTGCAGAGTCGGGCAAGTGTCGATGAAAGCGGATGAACTGGGGTTGGACGTTAGACGGATGAGAGAGAAAAGTTCATAAGGCCAGCGGCGGAGTTGGGGCCGCTCCAACATTTTACGAGTAACTCCAAGCCAGTGAGTTATTCCATCCAGGATGCCGGTGGATTTTCCGCAACTCACCAAGCGGCCTTCGAAGACCGCTACAATCGTAGTGTTGTAGTCCTGCTGGAGCATCGGCGTCTTCCTTGTGCCTGGTTTCTAAACCGTTCTAAACCAGAATATTGGCCGCTCAAATCAATCCAGGCAGTTGCTTGTAGTTGGCGATTGTGGACGACTAAGGTACATTTTACACATTCCCACCTCGGCTCCGGCTTTTCATTCGTCAGGCAAAACTAGAAAACGATGAGCGACTTTCAGTTTTCGAACATTTGGCCGGAGGATTTCTGTGGGCAAGTCAAGCTGTTTCCGCTGCCCAACTTAGTGCTCTTCCCTCACGTCGTTCAACCGCTTCACATCTTTGAGCCGCGTTACTGCGAGATGCTCGAAGATGCTCTAAGTTCCGACCGGCTGATTGCCATGGCACTTTTGCAGCCAAGCTGGGAAGTTCAAATCGATCAACGCCCCGCCATCGCCTCGACGGTTTGCATTGGCAAAGTCATTTCGCAAACGCCAACCGAAGACAATCGCCATAATATACTGCTTGTGGGTGTTCGACGCGCACGAATTATTCGAGAGCTGACTGCATGCAAGAAGCCCTACCGCATCGCGGATGTCGAACTGCTGCAAGATTACTATCCCGACGAAGAATCCATTCCGCGGCTAGAATTGCTGCAAAAACTGCAAGATCTGTTTCTCAAGTTCGTTCCAGACGGCTTGGCGGCTCAGGAGAGCTTTCGACAATTGGTCGGCAAGCAATTGCCACTAGGAATTCTGACTGACACGATCACCTACGCCATGAACTTGCCAGTTGCCATCAAGCTACAATTACTCGCCGAAGAGAATGTCGATATTCGCTGCCGCATTTTGACGCGTTGCCTTGAGCAGAAGTTAGGCGTGGAAGGCTTAGCTGATTGCGACCAAGCTCCCAACGCGGATTTCCCGCCTCCATTTTCCGAGAACTAGAAAGCTACAAAGGCCACCGATGTTTGCAGTTGATGTTGCTTCGCGACTGATTCATGTGCTGACCGCCATCGTATTGTTGGGAGGCAGCACGTTTATGCTTCTGGTTGTATTGCCAACGCTTCAGTCCAGCGACGAAGGAACGCGAACCAAGATCGCATCTGGCTTGCGAAGCATTTGGAAGAGATATGTCCACGCTGGAATCGCGTTGTTTCTGATCACCGGCTTCTATAACTACTTCAAGGCAATGCCACTGCACAAAGGCGATGGTTTGTACCACGGATTGATTGGAACAAAGATCATCCTAGCACTTGGTGTGTTCTTCCTCGCATCAGCCTTAGTTGGTCGCAGCGCGGCCTTTGAAGGGATGCGAAGCAACAGCAGCAAGTGGCTGAAGATTCTCTGCCTACTTGGCATTGTCATCGTCGCCATGTCCAGCTTCGTGAAGATTCGCGGCATTCCCTAATCTTCCACTCGGTGCGCCGGCGTCCTCGCCCGCCA
>CAYWNG010000328.1:0-2827 GCA_964458685.1 uncultured Pirellulaceae bacterium | reverse complement strand
GGCGTCCTCGCGCGCCATGGCGAACATTGCGGTCAAGTCAATTCGTTTAACGGCGTTTAACGGCGTTTATCGGCAAGCCGCAGGCGACTGCTCTTCCCAATCACCCTGACTCCGTCGCCGAATCGCTTCGAACCACATCATGGCGTTTCTATTGAAACGCCATTGGAACGAATCGCAACACACACCCTTCGAACAGCGAAGCACGAACCCTAGCGTTGAACGCGGGCGGTACCACCCTTAGCCAGCGCTTCAACTTCGGGAAGTTTGGCCATAGATACGTCGCCGACAAAGGTAGTCAACAACGCGCCGTGAGCCCAACCCAATCGCAGAGCTTGCTCTGGCTCTTTGCCTGCTAGCATGCCGTAGATCAAGCCAGCGGCGAATCCATCACCACCACCGATGCGACAGATCACATCCAGCTTCAATGTAGGACTAACATAACGTTGTCCATCGTACCAAACGACGGCGGCCCAATCGTGACGATTGGTGGAATGCACTTCGCGGAGCGTTGTTGCGACCAACTTCACGTTCGGGAACTTGTCTACAACGCGTTCGATCATGCCGAAGAACGCGTTCGGGTCCAACTCCGACTTGGACTCAACGTCTTGCCCTTCGATTCCAAGTCCTTTTTGCAGATCCTCTTCGTTGCCGATCAAGACATCGCAGTGAGCGGCGATCTTGCGGCACATCTCTTGACCTTTGGACTCTTCACCAATAGTCTTCCACAGCTTGGCGCGATAATTCAAGTCGAAAGAAGTGATCGCTCCAGCAGCTTTGGCAGCCTGCATGCCTTCAACGATCAGTTCTGAAGTTGTCGGCGATAGAGCAGCGAAGATGCCTCCCGAGTGGAACCAACGTACGCCGCTTGCAAAAATGCTCTTCCAGTCAAAATCACCGGGCTTGAGCATAGCACCGGCTTCATTCGCACGATTGTAGAATACAACCGGCGCGCGAACCCCAGCTCCACGATCGCTGTAGACGGTCGCCATATTCGGCCCGCGGACGCCATCGTGTTCGAACCACTTGTAGAACGGCTTCACGCCAGTCTCACGAACTGCGCGTTGGATGATTTCACCGATGGGGTAGTTAACCATCGCGGTGCAAACGCCCGTCTTCAGTCCGAAGCAATCCGACAAGTTGGCGGCCACGTTGTACTCGCCGCCAGAGACGTGCAGGTCGAAGCTTCTAGCCTTACGAAACGGGATAGTGCCCGGATCAAGGCGATGCACAAGAGCACCTAGAGAGAGAAAATCCAGTTCGCCGCCTTGCTTGATATTCAGTTTTGCCATTATTGTTGTTCTTTCAGAAAATACACGACCGAAAAGTTCTGGGCGATTATGCCGCTAACCAGAAATTTGCCTAGTCCACGTTTACCTAGTCCACGCGCAAAATAGCCGCGAATTGCCTGAGAAAACTGGACAAATTCCTAGAAATTCGACTTAGGCGAAAGATCGACATCCCAACCGATAGACTGCCCTGGCACAAGCCGCTGGCAATCGATCTTGAACTGAAGAGGCCCTTCCGATTTCAGCTCGAAAGACTGGCTAGAACCTGGGAGAAGACCTTTGAGATTGGCTTGTGCCTTGACCTCACCCACAGCAGGGAAGGCATCGTAGTAGATCGGCGCGACACCACGATTGAGTATCGTGCCTCGGTAGTTCGCACCCGACCGCTCCAACTTCGTGACGACGAACTGGTACCCCATGGCTCGCCCCGCTTGGTTCAACCGTTGAGCACTCTGGAATCGCGGTTGATCATCGCCGATAACAAACGACAGATGGAACTTCTTCGCTAACTCCTCGAAGGGCTGACCATGTGGTCCTTGGGGAGCCAACGCTTTGACTTGGTCGACCTTTTGAAAGAAGCTGAACTCGCCGCCGCAAGCTGACTTTTTCCATCGCTCCAATCCCAAGGCCTGCCAGTTGGGCTCGTTCTCCTTAGCATGCTTCTTGTGATTGATCGAATCGTCAAACAATCCAAATGGCAAACTCATAACTGACGATTCCTCGACAATCGGCGTGTGATCTCCCGCCGCATCCACGGAGATCATCCACTGAGTTGTGTTAAAGCAGGTCGCCATGTGCTTGAGAAATCGAGCCTGAAACTCTTTGCTCGGAAAGGTCTGCCCCAGCTTCATCGGCCCTTCGTAAATGTGATACTCGGACCAGAGCCCAAATCCAACTTGAAGAAAAGCTAAACGCCGATCCTTGTCATATCGCTTCGCAAATTCGGCAAAGAACTTGAGTATGCAGTTTTGCAGTTCGGCATTCTCCCAGTTTGGAAAGCCAGTATTCTTACCTTCGCTCTTGCCTACGATCTCCTTGTAACCGTCGAGCTTCTTGATGTAGTCAGGAACTCCAGAGGGCTTTCCGACATACGTATCGTAGAATCGAATAATGGCCTGTCGCCGTCGCTTGGCAGCACTCGCAAGAATCGACTCAACCATGGAGTAATCGTATTGATCAGGTCCCTTGATCACTTCATTGTAGGCGATGTAGCTGAATTCCAGTTGAATCGGCAACTCTTCGTCAATCTTCTCGTTCGTCCCCCAAAGAACAATGCCAGTCATCGGCTGAACGGCAGAAGCAGAAGCGTCCAACTGGACAGGAGTAAACTGCTGAGCCCAACCAGGAACACATAGCATCAGCGCCAGAAGGAACGTATGGAAGAGCGTACGAAGAATGCACATGATCAAAGCTCCTCTGAACTAGCCGCTGGCGCGTTAGCGAGCGTCCCGCTTAGGCGGCCGGTGGCCGTTCTGAACTAGCCGCTGGCGCGTTAGCGTCCGGTTTTGCCTACATTCAAAAGCCGTTATTTCGCAGTTTTC
>CAYWNG010000327.1:0-7400 GCA_964458685.1 uncultured Pirellulaceae bacterium | reverse complement strand
TCACGCGGCTTCAACGTAACTTCGGATACAGCCTTTTGAAATTCTCTACTTCCAGTAGAGAAGCGATCCGACTTGAAATGTTAGGCCAAAACTTCCATTTGGGAACAGACATTTCTTTGCGCGAATCGTTTGGTTTTGTCAAACTGTTTGCGAGCAAGCTTAATGCAGGAGACGTCGGTAAACTGGCGTCTGTGTCGCAATTCGCGTAAGCTATCAGCCTTCTTTCGCCTCAGCCGACTCCAGCAAAGCTCCCTCCATGCAAAATTCTAAGCAAATCCCAACTCGCTCGCTCCAAGCTGGCGGAACATGGATTCGAATGATGAGCTTCATAGCGATCCTGGCGGCCTCGTTCGAGCATCAGGCAACTGCCGTCGATCAAACTCGAGATGAGACGTTTCAAGTTGGCGTAGCGAGTGTCGACATCACGCCGGACTATCCGATTCTCTTAAACGGTTTTCTGTCGCGACAGAATGAAGTTCTCGGTGCTCGCCAGAGAATCTGGGCCAAGGCGCTCAGTATTCGTTGCCAAGATCAACCGCCGCTTGTTTTGATTGCCGTCGACACGCTTGGAATTCCTGCTGAGATTCGGGCTAAGGTCTTGAAATCGATCGAGCCGATGGGGATCGTCAACGGCAGTCTTGCAATCACCGCATCGCATACACACAGCGCGCCGATTATTCGCGGATGTGCCCCGAATATTATGGGACGAGACTTCACGGTCGAGGAGCAGCAACACATCGATCGATACACTCAAGAGTTCACCGAGAAGCTGATTGAGGTTGCCAAGGAATCGCTCAAAGCCCCAGTACCCGCGACGTTAAGCTGGTCCGTAGGTAAAGTCCAGTTCGCCAAGAATCGTCGCAGTACTACCGGGCCCATCGATCACGAACTGCCACTTCTCGCTGTGCATGATTTGAATGGCAAGCTGCTGGCTGTCTCTGTCAGCTACGCTTGCCACTGCGTCACACTCTCTGAATCGCAGATCAGCGGCGATTGGGCTGGATATGCACAAACTCAGATTCAAGCGAAGTTTCCTGGTTGCCTGGCCCTCGTTTCGATCGGCTGCGCAGGCGATCAGAATCCAAACTCCAATGTCACTGTGGACCGCATCGACGTTGCCGACATGCAGGGAAAGGAGATAGCCGATGAAGTCTCCAGACTCTTGAGCAGCTCGATGAACAAGCTGGAAGCGAAAGTCCAGACTCATTGGAAAGAGGTTGAGCTACCTCTCGAACAACTTCCAAGTCGAGAGGAGTTTACCAAGCTAGCCGAGCAAAACACGCCAGTCGGCTATCACGCTCGCAAGCAACTGGCAAAGTTGGATCGCGGAGAAGCACTAGCTCAATCGATCACCTATCCCGTTCAAGCCTGGACTCTGGGAAAAGACCTCTCCATGGCTTTTCTTGGTGGTGAAGTCACCGTTGAGTATGGCTTGCGGCTAAAGTCCAGTGGATTCCGATGGGTGAACGCCTACGCAAACTCATGCCCCTGCTACATTCCCAGCGAAAGTGTGTTGAAGCAGGGTGGCTATGAAGGACGAGGGGCCATGATCTACTATGATTGGCCCGCCGCGTTTCGCGCAGGCTTGGAGAATTCAATCATCCAAGCGACCAGCGACATGCTTCGCTGAGATCGGAGAGTTCAGCTTACTTACTCTTCAAGCTTTCCTGAAGATACTTAGCTCGTTCGATATTCCGGTCTGCAGTAGTCATTTCATGTCCGCACAATTTTTGAAGGTGTGCAGGTTGAGTGTGGATGAAAAGCTTGTTGATCGTCGAGATATCCAAGGCGTTGATCAGCCCTAGATTGACACCCATCCGCACTTTGGAAAGATAGTGCAGCGTCTCTTCGCTGCTAATCTTTCGAGCCGTACTGAGGATGCCATATGCGCGGCTGACATCGTCGTGCAGGTCTTGCTCGCTTTCGTGAAGCAAGAATTGTCGTGCCTTGCGTTCATATTCGATGACACGAGGAACGACTTCGCTGACGGTTTGCACGAGATCCTCTTCGGATCGTCCCAGTGTGATCTGGTTGCTGATCTGGTAGAAGTCACCCATGAACTGAGAGCCTTCGCCATACAAGCCGCGAACAGCCACGTTGATCTTCTGCAAGCTGCGAAAGACCTTTTCGATTTCACGCGTTACGACGAGAGCTGGCAAGTGCAGCATCACGCTGACTCGCAGTCCAGTTCCAACGTTGGTGGGGCAGGCTGTAAGGTAGCCCAACTGCTCGCTAAATGCGAAGTTCAGCCGCTCTTGGAGAAGATCGTCGATTTCATCGATTCGCTGCCAAGCATTCTGAACATCCAAGCCGCTACACATGACTTGGATTCGCAGGTGGTCTTCCTCGTTGACCATAATGCTGAAGCGTTCCTCGGGTTCGATCGCCACGGCGCGATCCCCGCTTCCGTCGGCCAGCTCAAGACTCATCAACTGACGCTCAACCAGGAACTGACGGTCGACTTCGGTCATGCCTTCGACGTTTAGGAACAGGTTGTCTGCCCATTGTGGAACCGATTCGACCTTCTTGCGAACTAGCTTTGTAATCTGAGCTCGTTCGTCGCTGTTTGCCCGTCGCACAAAGGGAAATTCAGCCAGATTACGTGCCAAGCGGATTCGTGTACTGATCACAATGTCCGACTCGGGACCTGCGCCACGCAACCATTGACCACATTTTCCAACTAGATCGTTCAGTTCCACTGCAAGTAACACTTCAAGAGGAGATTAAGGTTCATCAGTCGATTAGCATTGTATCGGCAATCCACGAAATAACATCACCGGTCGGCGCCGACGCATTTCCGCCGGGGACAGTGTCTATTTTATTGCCCCAATTCATCCCAAACTGTGGGATCGCCTTCGTCAATGCGGCGGATCAAATCGCGAATCTCAGCCGCTCGTTCGTATTTCTCTTTGCCGATTGCATCTTGCATTTCTCGACGCAATTGCAACAGTCGGTGTTGTCGATCGGGAGCCCCAGTCGCTCGATTCGGTCGTTTGCCTTTGTGCAACTTTGCTCCGTGGATGTTGACCAACAGCGGCTCAAGATCGTCTTGGAAGCAAACGTAGTCGTAGGCACAGCCCAGTCTGCCAGCCTGCCGAAATTCAGCAAAACTAATTCCGCATACTGGACAGGTCTTTTTGTCCAGCTTAGCCAATTGCTCGGCAGTCTGCTCGAGCTTCAACTGCTTGGCCAACAGCGAGGCCAGCGCGTTAGGCGGCGATTCCTCGGAGCCTTGAGCCAAGTAGATCCGAGCGTGGTCCTCGCACAAATGGACCTTCACAGGACCGTTCGGCTGAATCAGCTCGGTGATATGGAACGTTGCGGGCTTTTCGCAATGCTGGCATTTCATGGGTGTAGCTTTATTTCATCGGAAACCGAATAGGATTCACTGCTTGACTGTAGCGTCCAGGGCAGCAAGCTAGCCGCTGGCGCGTTAGAGACTGTCCCGCTTAGGCGGCCAGTGGCCGTTCTGAACTAGCCGCCACGCGTTAGCGTCCGGTTTTGCCTGCATTCAAAAGCCGTTATTCCGCAGTTTTCGATCAGGCTAAATCTAGTTTTCGTTAACGACTGACTTCAAATCCAAAGCAACCGGAGCCTAACGGCTCGCGGCTAGTATTTCTAAGCGGGACGCTCTCTAACGGCTGGCGGCTAGTTTTCCTAAGCGGGACGCTCTCTAATGCGTGGCGGCTGGTCAGGAATATCGACCTGCATCGTAACCGGGCGGAAGGTAATTCTACGCGGAAAGCTCACAAACGCAGACCGGTCTACAGGGCTATGCTTGAATTATCTCGCTGAACCTTTTGAAGTCAAAACCCCCTGAAGTACTTTTGAAGCCGTTGCCCCTGCTTGACAAAGAACGTCTCCGGTACATAGCGGTGCTCGTTCGCTGCCTACAGCTTCGCACAGTGACCTAGCTTCGATCTACAAAAATCCACTATAAGCGATTTACAAGGCCGAACATTAGGTTTGGCAAATTCGTTCAGGAGGAGAAGACTGATGCGTTCCATTGCGGTAATCAATCAGAAAGGTGGAGTTGGCAAGACCACGACAGCGGTGAACTTAGCCGCAGCGCTTTCCGAGCAAGGATGTCGCGTCTGCCTACTGGACTTGGATCCACAAGCCCACGCCTCACTTCACCTAGGGTTAACAGTCGTTGGCAACCAGACCAATATTTACGATGTTTTGTGCGGCGATGCTTCGATCGCTGACGCGCGCTACTGGATTAACGATCAATTGGCGGTTGTACCTGCCAACTTGGACTTAGCAGCCGCTGAACTTGAATTGGCAGGCGAAGTTGGCCGAGAAGTCATTTTGCGTGACAAGTTAGACGTCGATACCGAACAGTTCGACTATATGGTCCTTGACTGCCCACCATCGCTAGGTGTATTGACACTTAACGCGCTGACTGCCGTCAACGAAGTCTTGTTGCCTCTTCAGCCGCACTTTTTGGCGCTGCACGGCTTAAGCAAGCTGCTAAAGACAATTGAAATTGTTGCCAAGCGATTAAATCCTGAGCTTCGATTGTCGGGAATCGTGTTGTGCATGTACGAATCAGCAACGCGATTGGCCGCCGAGGTCACACGCGACGTCGATGAGTTCCTTTCGATGCAATCGAACACCAGCGGCACATGGGCCGGTGCTCAATTCTTTAAGACTCGCATTCGACGCAACATTCGACTTGCTGAAGCGCCAAGCTTTGGACAATCGATCTTCCAATACGCACCAACGTCCAATGGTGCCGAAGACTATCGATTGTTAGCTCGCGAGTTCCTTGGCTTGCCAGTGCAAAGTAGCGGTGACTCATCGAGCGTCGATACTACGAACTCGCTTGCGCGCGCTGTCGCCTAATGTTCTGACTAAGGATGCGTCGCTTGTTACGAGGAAGCTACCGCAATTGGATTCTAGGCTGCGTCATGGGTGTGACCAGCCTTTGCGGATGTCAGCGATTTCAGCAGACCTGCCGCGACGCAATTCCGTCGATGTTCCCGCCTCCTGTCGTGGAAGTACCGGTCTCCAATCCCGCGCGCATTGGTCCGATCGATCCTGAATTCTTGATGTTCCAAGTGGTCGACGCGGTGGACGACGAGTTCAAGATTCAGAGCGAACAATGGGTACGTCGCGACAATGTCCAGTGGCTTGAAGGTCGCGTGACAAGTTATCCGCAAGTCAGTGGAACGACGCTGGAACCCTGGAAAGGCGAAGCCGCTCGAGGATTCGAGAGACTGCAGAGTACGATACAAACGATTCGCCGCACAGCAACGGTTCGAATCACTCCTGATGAGACGGGCTATACGCTAGAGGTCAACGTTCTCAAGGAAAAAGAGGACGTCGATCAAGCTCAAGCTTCCACGGCGGGTTCTTCAGCTCAACGACACGATGGAACGCTCGTTCGCAATGAGAATCAACAAAGGTCGCTACCAGAGACATTAGGTTGGTACGAGATTGGCAGAGACTCTGAGCTTGAGCGAAAGATCATGCAAGGCATTCTAGGCCGCGTTTCCAATGTCGAACCGCCCAAGAAGAAGTTGTTGTCGCGTTAGCAGATTACTTCTACTCGCTGCTCTCTTCCCCTAACTCGCGGAAGCGATAGCCGACGCCGCGGACCGTTTCAATACGATCCGCATGCCTCCCCAGCTTCTTGCGGAGCGAACGAATGTGAACATCGATCGTTCGCTCTAGAACAAGTGTATCCGCTCCCAAAGCCGACTCGATCAGCTCGGTTCGATCGTAGACTCGCCCAGGGTTTCGTAGCAGCGTTTCCAACAAGCGAAACTCGCTTGCGGTAAGCAACACATGTTCGTTATCGACCACGACGCGGTGTTTGGTTCGATCGATACTGATAGCACCGTAGACCAAGATTGTTTCTAACGGTTCGTCATCGTTGGATCTACGAGTAATTGACTTGATTCGCTCGATCAGCACTCGAACGCTAAAGGGCTTTGTCACGTAATCGTCAGCGCCGACGTTGAAGCCCACCAACTGATCCGCCTCTTCGCTCTTCGCGGTAAGCATGATAATCTTCGACGCTTTGGTCTCGGATGCCGCGCGCAACTGACGACAGACTTCCAATCCATCCATTCCAGGCAGCATCACGTCCAACAGAATCACATCGGGCAGAAAACGCTTGGCTCGATCAATACCCTCAAGACCATTTGCGGCAGCCTGAACCTCAAAACCAAACTCGGTCAAGTTATAGACTAGCACATCGCTAATCGTACGTTCGTCTTCAACGATCAAGACTTTAAGACGTGCCATTACGACCAACCTCAATTTCGAATTCGCCATGCTTGTGACGAATGATCTCGCCACTAATCATGTAGATCACATCTTCAGCGATGTTCTCGGCGTGATCGGCAATTCGTTCGAAATGCTTCGACGCGGAGAAGTAGTGCAGCGCTGGCTCGACCAGTTCGCCATCGGTCTTCATAATGGCCTTCAACTCAAGGATGATGCCACGATTGAGCTTATCCACAGTTGCGTCATCCAGGATGACCTGTCGCGCCAACATAATGTCGTGGCCCACAAAGGCGTTGAGTGCTCGACGAACCATTTCCGTAGCTTCTTGGGCCATCACCGGCAATTGATCGGGAGTTGGAAAGTAGGGATAAGGTCTCACACTGGCCGCTCGTTCAGCGATGTTACAAGCCAAGTCGGCGATCCGCTCGAGATCGGCGATGATCTTGAGTATTGCCGTAATCTGTCGAAGATCACCAGCGACCGGTTGGTGCAAGGCCAAGACCTTCAAGCACTCCTCTTCGATCATGACCTCTTCCGCGTCGACTCGCTTGTCGCGGGCCAGAACATGATCTGCCCGATCGTATTCCCGATTGCATAAAGCTCGGGTGGCATCGCTGATCATCTGCTCGACGACCCCGAATAGGGTAAGTAGTCGTGTTTGAATTGCTGTAATCTCACGGCTAAAGTGTTTTGACATGGGCAGTACAGTACTAAGCGATTGTGAAAATTGCGTTAAGAGCGGGTTAAGATTCGGATTTTAGCGCACCTTTTGCTATCTCTCAAGGTTCACCCGCCACCCTGACGTAGGAGTATCGCCAGATTTGCTTGGTTCTTCTGGCACGGATTTGCAGGGCGTGTGCAGAGGTCTGGTGCCAATCGGCTACGACCAAAACAATACCCACTCGAAGTTTGGTCATGTGTTGTACGCCTGTCCGACCTCGTAACACGCCATTTGCGTCACAAGCGCCGCGGGAATTACGTCGAATCATCTGACTGCGGCAAGGTGGGTTTCGTGCCTCAACCCACCCTACGCGCACTACGCGAAAATCGAGGGTTTTGTAGGGCGTGTGCAGAGGTCTAACGCCAATCGGCTCGACCAAAACAATACCCACTCGGAGTTTGGTCATGCGTTGTACGCCTGTCCGACCTCGTAACACGCCATT
>CAYWNG010000326.1:0-7411 GCA_964458685.1 uncultured Pirellulaceae bacterium | reverse complement strand
CCGGACGCTAACGCGTTGCGGCTAGTATTTCTAAGCGGGACGCTCTCTAACGGCTTGCGGCTAGTATTCCTAAGCGGGACGCTCTCGTTAGCGTCCGGTTTGCCTGCATTTAAAAGTCGTTGTTCCGCAGTTTTCGATCAGGCTAAATCTTGTTTTCGTCAACGACTAACTTCAAATCCACAGGAACCGGAGCCTAACGGCGCCTAACGGCTGGCGGCTAGTATTCCTAAGCCGGACGCTCTCCAACACGTAGCGGCTAGTCTGTGTTTGCGAGCTTCGCACCTTCCCATGACAGGAGGTGGAGTTTCTTAGACTTTTTGCTGCCGATTAAGTTCAAGACAGAATCGCCCTCCAGCGCGAGAGATTAGCATGGTTCTATGCGGCCACTCGTACAGCGACGAGAATTCCGATCGGAGCCATCGACGTAAAAATGCACTCTAGCTTTCATTCATTGCGTCGCCGCATTATTGTTCCGCTGCTGATCGCTGCCGCCATTGCCGCTGTGGTTGTCGCATTGGCTTCGTATTGGATCGCCGCCGCTAGTGCCGCGGCGGAAGCTCGAGACAAATTTGCTTCGATGCGCACGGTCGTGCAGGCTAGTAGCTTTCCGTTGACTCGCAACGTTCTGGATATGCTTGAGAACCTGACAGGTGCCAAGTGGTTTACTGTTGATTCAGGTGGCAGTGTTATTGAGTATTCAAGTGAAAGCGGCGAGTCCAAGCAAGCGAGTTCACCGCTGGCTCGACAATTCTCCCTTGAAAAGCTACCGCTTGCCGATGCTCAAACCAGTCCATCGATCATGGAACTATCGGGCAAAAGCTACCAAGCGATGCGTTTCGGGAATCTTGGGTTTAGACGTGGGGCAGGTGAGGCTTCGTACGACGTTGTCGTTCTGATGGACGATTCGATTCGTCGCAATGCGCTATATCGCGCGGCTGCCGCGCCACTGCTCACAGGGTTATCCACCATAGCATTGTTGACTTCGATCATCTGGTTTCTCACCGAACGACTGATTCAACGAATCTCTAAGTTGCAACAAGAGGTCGAGGGAATTGCCCGCGGTGATTTTGATCGAGCGATTGAAGCTGGTTCGAATGACGAGCTTGGTTTGCTTTCGAAGTCGGTAGGTCAGATGGCCGAACAGTTGAGCCAAATGTGGCAAGCACTCCGACAACGTCATGGCCAACAACTCTTGCATCAGATCGCAGGTGGACTAGCTCACAATCTTCGCAACACGCTGACGGGTGCTCGAATGGCTATCGAACTTGTCCAGCGAAAAAGCAGATTCCAAATTGAGGATCATGATGCAGGCGATACCACGGGACTTGCGGTCGCAGTAGGACAACTGGACCAAGCAGAGGCTTACGTGCAACGCTTGTTGTTGGTATCTCGCGGCCAGGAAGCGAGGCCTCAGCCTACCGCGATTCGCGAGTGCCTTGAGGGACTTCTTCCAGGGCTGGAAAGCACCGCGCAACATCGAGGTGTTGAGCTGCGATGGCGGTACTCGGATAACTTAACAGATCAACAGGTTGCCGACGGACCAACTCTGCTGGCGGCGATTAGCAATCTTGTTTGGAATGCGATTGAAGCCGGAAAGCACATTCAAGTGACAGTCGAGGTTGACTCGACCAACCGCTGCTCCATCGAAGTCCGCGATGATGGACCTGGACTTGATGCAAAGATCCAAGCTAATTTGTTTGAACCGTTCGTCAGTTCCAAGTCTGAAGGGCTGGGCTTGGGGTTACCATTGGTTCGACGCGCTGCCGAGTCGTTGGCAGGTGAAGTACAATGGAGTCGAACGGAAGGACAGACCGTGTTTCGTTTTCAATTTCCAATCGCTAATGTAGAGACTGCAAAGTGAATGTACTTGTCGTCGACGATGAGCCATCCATTTGCTGGGGATTCAAGCAATTGCTTGGCCAAGAGGGATTCCAGGTTCTAACCGCTGGTTCCGCCGAAGCCGGTTTGGAATTAGCGAAGAAGAATTCGTTGAACCTGGTCTTGTTGGACGTTCGATTGCCAGGGATGAGCGGTCTGGAAGCTCTTCGAGCGTTTCGTGAAAGGACTTCTGACGCTCCCATTATCGTCATGACTGCGTTTGGCGACTTGGAAACGGCGGTTAAAGCTGTCGAACAAGGTGCGTCGGACTACTTGAATAAGCCCTTCCGCTTAGATGATGCGCTGGATATGTGCCATCGCGCACTGCGGCGCAACCAGCCCAGCAATTTGCCTCCTGGGACAAAGCCGCTCAATCAGGCAACAACTCAAGGATCATCCGTTACGCTCGGTTCCTCAACCAAGCCTCAAGCATCAGATCTTTTGACTCCCTCTGCACTCATCGGCAAGTCGGCTGCGATGCAACGTGTGTTCCACAAGATCGCGTTGGTTGCTGATAGCGATCTATCTGTGCTAATCACGGGTGAAACTGGAACTGGCAAAGAGTTAGTAGCCGAGGCGATACACAGGCATAGCCGTCGTCGCGACAAACCGTATGTTCCGGTCGCACCTGTTACGTTCAATCCATCGCTTCTTGAAAGTGAACTCTTTGGACATGTTCGTGGCGCTTTCACTGGTGCTACTGAAGATCGTCCAGGACTATTCGAAGCGGCCAAGGGAGGCACGATACTGCTGGATGAGATCGGCGATCTACCGATGGGATCGCAAGTAAAGCTGCTTCGCGTTCTCGAACAACGACGTTACTCGCGCGTGGGTGAAATTGAGAGTCGACCATGCGATGTCCGCATCTTGGCGGCAACTCACCGTGATTTACATCGTGGCGTGACTGATGGGACCTTTCGTGAAGATCTTCTGTATCGATTGAGCGGCATTACACTAGAACTTCCACCGCTTCGCGAACGAGTGGACGACATCGGACCGCTTGCAATTCACTTCTTGACCTTGATTGGTTACCCGAATCCAACTGAAGCCATGGATGCCGCGTTATTAGCCAATCTTCAATCGCGATCCTGGCCCGGCAATATTCGCGAGCTTAGGAATGCGGTGGAACGAGCCGCAGTGATTGCTCGCGGTCGTAAGCTTGATATCAACGATTTTCCAGCGAGCACAACGCCATCGACTTCGACCAACACCTTGCCTCATGAAGCGGCTGTGCGGGCCATTGAGCAATGGTCAAAAGAGCAGATCGCAGCTCAGTTAGCTCAGGGTGGCCCACAATCTGGCGAGCTTCCGCTGTACGAGAGATTTCTGAACTTGACAGAACCGTCGTTACTGAAGGCAGTCTTGGAAGCGGTCGGAGGCAACCGATCCGCAGCCGCCGATGCCCTTGGCCTCCATCGCGCGACCTTACGCGACCGGCTCAAGCGCTACGGGATCGAGTGACACAAACTCAAATCAGTAACTTGATCATTGTGTTGTACAATCCAATGATGAACGCTAACCCATCAAGTACCTCGTTGTTCCTTTGTAACATTGTCCTTGCAATGTTTTGCGCGGGTGCAAATTGCCAGGAAAGTGCCAGTATTAGCAAGGCTATTTGGCCAACCATTCGCGGCGCCACGTTTGACGGCTACTCGCCGGAGAGTGAGATTGCCGATCAATGGCCAGCAGAAGGCCCTCCCGTTCTGTGGAGTCGCGAACTCGGGCAAGGCTACTCGGCATTTATCGCGTGGGACAAATTCGTTGCGACGCAATATCAACAACTTAGCGGGCAATACATCATTTGCATGGCGGCAGATAGTGGAAAGACCCAATGGGAATTCCGTTATGATTGGCCCTATGATCCCGCTGGCGTTTATCCAGGCCCACGATCTACACCAACGTTTGACAATGGGTTCGTGTACTTCACGAGTCCCTCGGGTCTAGTCGGTTGCTTGAATGCTGATACTGGCGTCAAAGTGTGGTCGATGGACCTGAAGCAGAGATTTGGCGTCAAGGCCCCAGGCTTCGGTTACTCCTGTTCGCCAATTGTGGTTGGAGATTACATCGTCTTGCCCGTTGGAGCGCATGATGCAAGCGTTGTGGCTCTGGACAAACGGACTGGGGAGACGAAATGGAAAGCGGTTGACGCCAAGCCAAGCGCTCTATCATCAACATCGGTAAGTAGAGAATCCGAAGCGAGTTATTGCTCAGCTTACCCAATCGTGTTTCACGGCCGAAGCTGTGTTGTTTGTTATTTGCAAAATGCCATCGTGTGTCACGACACTGAATCGGGTGAACAACTCTGGCGATACAGTTTATCAAGCGGTTACGACGAACATTCCGCTTGGCCGATCTACGACGAACCCTTTCTCTGGATATCAGGAGCATTTCAGCGCGGCTCTGAGTTGCTTGAAATGACGGACAATCCTCAGCAGCCAATCCGACTCGTTAGGCAGAGCAAATTGATGTCGAACGACATCTTTTCCAGCGTGCTTCACGATGGAGCCATCTTTGGGTTCGACCTCCATGAAGCGCAGGCGAAGACACACCGAACGAGTCGGGGCATTTTTCGTTGCATCGACTATCGTACCGGCGAGGAGCTATGGTCAGTCGGAACAGGCCGACTTCAGAGAAATTCGATCAATGCATCAGGGGATGCTGGAATAGTTTCAAATTCTCAGTCTGGCGAAAAGAGTATCGGGCATTCAACAGTACTCGTTGTAGACAACAAACTTGTCTTGATGAATGATCTAGGTGAGTTGATCTTGGCGAAAGCAAATCGCGACAAGTACGAAGAACTTGCTCGGACGACGCTGCTTGGGGGTGAAATCTGTTGGACACAGCCTGCGATTTCACAAAAGCGGCTGTTCGTTCGTAACCACAGCCGCGCCGTTTGCGTCTATTTGGGTCGCCCCGAATCTCTCGATCCTCAAGTGAAGGCCAGAGCACTGCTGACGAGCCAACTACCTCAAGGACAGATTCAAGACCTTGCGAGTCTATTGATCGGAATAGAACCTGAGTATCTGTTTGACCTGCCAACTATCCAATGGCTTTGGCGCTGGTACTGGGTGAGTCTGCTAATTGTCTTAGGATCGTTCGTCATCGTCGAAACCTTTGCCCAACTTTTGCATGTTTCGAAAGGGAGAAAAGGAAGCACCGAGGCAACGCCTTCGCAACGGCATAAGAGTATCGCATCGGCGCTTTGGTATGCCTTAGCATTCATAGCTGGAGCGCTGTACTAAGTCGATGGACCGAGGAGTTCATTTTCACCTGGCATGTATGCCTCTATGTAGCGTGGCAAGTTGCTGTAGCCAACTTGAGTACACGAAAGGAGAAAGTAAGCGGAACTCAGTTAGTCCAGTCTTGGCTGGCGGTTTTGTTCTTGATCGCGACTTGTACGACTTACTTCCTGCTCTGCCGCAGGCTTAGTTTGGTTTTCGAATGGGTTTTCCTTGCTGGGTTCTTTGCAGCGTTACCGTTCAATTTGGCGGGTAAAGCTTGGTTTAGGAACCAACGCTGGACGAACGTGTGGCGATTGATCACGACTGTCTTAGGCTTTTCCGCGTACTACTGGGCATCCGTTGTGATTCTATTTCTTAGATCCGGATGAATACACGTAAACCACGCTATCTAGAGCTAATCGCGCCAAGACGCAAAGGAAGACTAATTCGGCTGTTCTTGGCGTCTTTGCGCGAGCCATAATGCTGCCTCCGTCAATACATCGTACAGGTCATTTTTAGTATTGTTCGATCAAGCGTACCGGACCGACTTTAGACCGAGGGACGCTCAAGAAATACAAAGGATCGCGCAAAGGCGCTAAGACGCAAAGGAAGTCTGCTTCGGCTGTTCTTTGCGGCTTGGCGTCTTTGCGCGAGCCATAGTGCTTCCTCCGTCATTAGATCGTACAGGTAATCTTCAGCGTTGTTCGATCAAGCTTACGGGACCGACTTTGAACCGAGGGACGTTTGAGAAATACAAAGGATCGCGCAAAGGCGCTAAGACGCAAAGGAAGTCTGCTTCGGCTGTTCTTTGCGGCTTGGCGTCTTTGCGCGAGCCATAGTGCTTCCTCCGTCATTAGATCGTACAGGTAATCTTCAGCAGTGTTCGATCAAGCTTACGGGACCGACTTTGAACCGAGGGACGCTTGACAAATACAAAGGATCGCGCGAAGGCGCTGAGATGCAAAGGAAGTCTGCTTTGGCTGTTCTTTGCGGCTTGGCGTCTTTGCGCGAGTTATCGTTCTGCTAACTAGAAATCGTAGAAGCTGTCATCGTCGGTGATTGCGCCGCGAATCTGACATACGCGAGCGGCGAAGCGAACGGCATCGGGAAGTATCTGCGCGGGCTGGCGACCTGCAAGTAGTCCAAAGATAATCACGGCGGTCAGTGCATCTCCGGCTCCAACGGTGTCGACCAAGTTTGATACGTGTGGAGCAGGGATGTAAAGAAATTCTGCATTGGCTCCAAGCCATCCTGCCCCTTCCTCTGCCGCAGTGATCCAAACTTGACCGATGTTGTATTGACGCTGTAGCTGCTGAGCCAACTCGCGCCGCAATTGCCAACGCTGATCGAAATCGCTGGGCAGCTCGGACTTGCTGCCGGTTAGAAGTATCAGTTCGTCATGATTGAGCTTGAGATGTTCACAGTTACTCAGAATCGTTTCGGTGAGTCGAAAATCATAGTGCGGCAAGCGAAGATTGATATCGACGAAGACAGGGCAGGCGACGGTTCGCTTGAGCGACTGAAGAGATTCCAATGAAGTCAAGCCGCGGAGTGCTAATGATCCGTGATACAGCAGAGCTGGCTGTGCTTCCGCGATGATCTGCGGGTCGAAGGTAATGTGATCGTAGGCGACGTCGTCCCAGAACGTATAGGTCGGCTCGCCGTTCTTCGTTTGAATGTCGACTCGCCCCGTGGGCCATTGATCGTGAACTCGAATCCCGCTTGAGTCCAACTTGCGCTGAGCAACACGATCGAGCACTTCGCGGCCAAGCGGATCATTGCCAACAGCGGTCAGGACCAACGGATTGATTCCGAAGCCTCGAAGGTTCCATGCGACATTAAATGGAGCTCCTCCCAACACACGGCTCTCAGGAAAGCAATCAAACAGCACTTCACCGAAGATTAGTGGACGGAATGCAAAATCGGGTTGTAGCTGACGGGTCATGGTTTGGTCGACTGGAAATGCGATGAGCCAGGTGAATTGGGGCAAAAAGGACTTTACAGCACGGGAAATCCTGCACTAATCAAGAGCTTACCAAATCCACAGGGGCTAAGGTCAATCCATCCTTTTTGTGTATCAGGTTACTTTGGTTCGGAAACATTGAATGATTAACATTCTCCTGCTGCCTGAATTGCGCGAGATGCTGGCTAACGATGATCGAGCCGAGCTTCAGCAATTTTGTACTGCGCTGAACCCCGCGCGAACAGCAGAATTCATGGAAGGCTTGACGAACGCGGAAGCATGGGCTGTGCTTCGCGCGACTGAAGTATCCCGTCGCGCCGAGATTTTTCAGTATTTCGAGCATGAGCGA
>CAYWNG010000325.1:0-7423 GCA_964458685.1 uncultured Pirellulaceae bacterium | reverse complement strand
CAAACTTGGGTGAGGAAGACTTGCTATTCGACAAGCCCAACTCCAAGAGCTAATCGGAAAGACTCAAGTATCCTAGTAGTTTGACCGCGGAGTTCGTTGCTTGAAGATTGTAGCTCGATTTCCTAGCGAATCACTTCGCAGTACTCTTCAATCGTGCAATCATTCGTGGGATGTAGGTGTTGTACCTTGGTGGAATACTGTTGGTAACAGCAGGTATGCCATCGAGTGAAGTTCCAATTTGCTGTTGAGTTAAGGTGCACCAGTCCAAGCTATTGAAAGCGATCAAACCTTGGAAGAAGCCTTCGTTGCGAATGTCTGCTTGATTGAGTAGAGCTTTGATTGATGTTTCTTGGTCGGTCGGTGAGCCGAATCGAGCCAGTGTTTCATGAGCCAATGCTCGCACATAAGGTGACGAATCAGTTGACATTCCCCGAGCCGCCTTGACGCAGGCTTCGCGATCTTGGTCAATCTGCGCGCGAAGCAGCAGGCCACCTGCAGCCCAGAATCGACTCGCCGAATCACGGGCGGTGCAGTGTTTGAACAGCGTTTCGAAGTCGCCAGGCTTTGCCGTCGAAGCTAGTTCGGCAACTTCAAGAATCTCTGATACGGGAAATTGCGTTGAGTTCTTGGCCAGGTCCATCGGCGGCGCGTTGCCGGACCGTGACCACATCTCGCCTTCGGGCAGCAGTCCAGTATCTCCCGTTTGAATCATCCATTGACGTAGCTTCTCGCTCAGTCTCTGCTGAACTTCCTTCATCTCTTGCAAGCCCGCAAGGTTGTTGATTTGGTATGGATCAGCTTGAAGATCGTAAAGCTCCTCACCGGGTTTTGTTTTCCAAAAGAAGCTCTGCGCGTCATTGAGCTTGCCTTCGTCGAACTCCTTTTTCCAAGCTACGGTTGTTGGTGTTTCGAACATGTATTCCAAGTACATACCCTGAGGTCGATAAGGCATGAAGTTGCGAATGTAGCTGTAACGATCGTCACGAACCGCGCGAGACATGTCGTAACGCTCGTCCATGCGATCTCGGAAAGCATACAAATACTCTGAAGGCTTGCCTGCAAACTTTCCTAGGAAGGCAGTGCCTTGGAGCGTCTCGCTGGGACGAACCCCTGCGATACTGAGGATGGTTGGAACTAAGTCGACGAAACTCACTAAGCGATCACTCGTTGACCCCTTTTCATAGTCTCCGCCGATCAAGGGGCGAATCCGTTCAGGAATGTGTACGACGAGCGGGACTCGCAGGCCGCTCTCATACAGCCAGCGTTTACCGCGCGGCATTCCACTACCGTGATCGCCGTAATAGAAGACAACCGTGTTGTCGCTCAGCCCATCTGCCTCAAGTTGTCGGAGAATCTCGCCGACCTTTTGATCCATTTCAGTAACGCGATCATAGTACTGAGCCCAGTCCTGGCGGACTTCGGGTGTGTCGGGGTGATAGGGAGGCAGCTTGACTTTTGCCGGATCATGGATTGCTTGGTGAGGTCGATCGCGAATCTTGCTTTCGTGACTGATTGTAAAATTGAAAACGGCAAAGAATGGCTGACCCGGCTTTCGATTCCGCCAATGAGCCTTATTGCTGGAGTCGTCCCAGAGGTTCTTTTCATTGACCTGTAGGTTGTAGTCGGTCTTGCTGTTGTTCGTGCAGTAGTAGCCTTGCTCCCTCATCAACTTTGGATACAGGCTGACACTGTCGGGCAATCGAATAGCGCTTCGCATATGTTGAGCACCCAGCGAAGTTGGGTACATTCCGCTGACGATGGTTGTTCGAGCTGGAGCACAGACAGGAGCGTTAGACCAAGCTTTAGCGAATTTCATTCCTTTGGCCGCCAGCGCGTCGATGTTGGGCGTGTCCGCAAAGGCATCGCCGTAGCAGCCAATTTCGGTTCCGGTATCTTCCGAAGTAAGCCAGAGAATATTGGGTCGAAACTTTTCTGGGCTTGCTGAGCTTGCGGTGATTGATTGGCCAGAGCAGGTTGAGCCAGCGGTTAAGAGGCCAAGCCAGACCATTGCCGCAAATTGGCGGAAGACGATAGCCAGCTTGTAGGATTGACTTAGCACTTGGCTCGATGCGGTGCGGAGTGGCGAAATCTGAGTTCGCGAAGAGATTGGGGCGATCATGGGAATTCCTGGTGTGGGCTGGTTTCCGCTTGCACCGATGTCAGTACAATTTGCAGGCGTTACGATGATACCGCGAGCTGAGAGGGCGATCGAGTGATGCGTGGAGCTAACTTTAGCTCTGTTCAATAAACGCATGTTAAGCTAGGTTGACTTTGGCAATTACGCGGAAGTCAACTTTGTTTTGCTAGGCACTTACGACGACTCGACGGCTCGTTCACTAAATCTTGGTCAACAATGATTGGACCCCACAAAATGAAACTTAAAAACTCGACGTTTGCAATTGGAATGTTTGCCGCGTTGATCTTCGCAGGATGTGCATCTGGACAAGGTCAACTGGGCGCGACAGCCACGCTTAAGGCTGCGGCTGGTGTAACGCAGAACCCAGCGATGTTGAATCCATCTTTGGCCAACAAACAGGCTCCAGAAGAGTTCAAAGTAAAATTCGAGACGACCAAGGGAGACTTTGTTGTCAAAGTAACGAGAGCTTGGTCGCCCAACGGAGCGGATCGATTCTACAACTTAGTTGACATCGGCTACTACAAAGACATCGTCATCTTCCGCGCGATCGATGGATTCATGTTCCAGTTCGGAATTCATGGAGATCCGGCCGTCAACGAAAAGTGGATGGACGCGAATATCAAAGACGATCCGAACGCAAAAGTATCGAACAACCCAGGTTATCTTTCTTTCGCTATGGGTGGTAAGAATTCGCGTTCGAATCAGATCTTTGTCAATCTTGGCGACAATCGACGTTTGGACTCAATGGGTTTCACGCCTTTTGCACAGATTATTGACGGGCAGAAAACCGTATTGGCCATAAACACCGAGTACGGCGAGAACTCAAGGGAAGTACAGGGTAAATTCCAAGCCGAAGGAAATAGCTACATTCTTAAGAAGTATCCGAATCTAGATATCATCAAGTCGGCCACTTTCGTGACTGACGACAAAGCACCTCAAACCCCAGCAGCGCCTGGGCAACCCAAGGAGTAACAACTGTGTTGATTTTGAAAACGAGCGAAGGCGACATTACGATCGAACTGTTCGAGAAAGAAGCGCCTATCTCGGCTCAGAACTTCTTAGCTTATGCCAACGCCGGATTTTACAACGGTACGATCTTTCATCGCGTCATCGATGGATTCATGATTCAGGGTGGTGGATTCACTTCAGACATGAAGCAGAAGAAAACCAATCCACCAATCAAGAATGAATCGACTAACGGCCTAGAGAACAAGAAGTACACGCTTGCCATGGCTCGTACTAGTGTTCCAGACAGTGCAACCAGCCAGTTCTTCATCAACACGACTGATAACGATTTTCTTGATCGCTCGCAGTCTCGCGATGGCGTTGGCTACGCAGTGTTCGGTCGAGTCGTCGAGGGCCAAGCAATTGTTGACAAGATTGGCAAAGCTAAGACTGGTACATCGGCAGGAATGCAAGATGTACCACTCAAAACCATCACCATTGATAGCGTCGAAGTTGTTGCAGCTTCGTAGCAAAAGCTAAGGTGAACTCAGTTTGAACTCCAAATCTGCTCGTAGCCTAAAGGCTGGTTCAACAACTGGCGAATTTGCTCAAGATCACTTTCGGATTGTGGCTGATGCTACGTACGACTGGGAGTCTTGGCATCACTGCGATGGTCACGTGATGTGGGTCAATCCGGCTGTCGAGCGGATTACGGGGTTTACAGTGGCCGAGTGCATGGCGATGCCTCGGTATCCACTTCCGCTGATTTACGAAGGCGACTTGGCCCGCGTTGCCGAGATGTACGCGGGCTTCGCCAATCGTACGACGGGTAACGACATCGAGTTTCGAATTCGCCATCGCGATGGACGGATCGCGTTCGTGGCCATCTCATGGCAACCGATGTTTGATCAGCGAGGTCAACATCTCGGTTGTCGGACCAGTATTCGAGATATCTCCGAACGACAAGAGTTGCGAACTCAGATTACTCGATACAACGAACATCTTGAGCAGTTGGTGCAGGAGAAGACCGACAAGCTGCAACAACTCGAGCGTCGGAAGGCTCAGCTTGAGAAGCTTGCGGCACTCGGACAGTTGGCTGCTGGTGTGGCGCATGAAATCAACAATCCCTTGGCTGGGATTCGCAACGCTTTCCAGTTGATTAGCGCTGATTTGCCGAAGGATTCTGCCAGTTTTCCGTTGCTGGATTTAGTGGATCGAGAGATAGAACGTCTGGCTGGGATGGTTCGAAATATGTTCCAGACTTTTCGAAAAGATGTGGAACAAGCTAAGCCGTTTGAGCTGAGTTCCGTCTTGGATCAAGTGATTCAGATGCTTCGTAGTACGGCCGCTGGGCGAGGTGTGACGCTGGAACATGCGACCGTCGGCGATACGCACAGGGTAGTATTGCCAGAAGGACAAGTGAAACAGGTTCTTTACAATCTTGGTCGCAATGCCATCCAGGCGTGCTCCAGTGGTAAATCGGTTCGGTTCGCTTGTAAGAGTTTGGGAGAACGCATCCAGTTAGTCGTGGAAGACGAGGGCAGTGGGATTGATTCGGAATTGCTGCCCTTTATATTCGAACCTTACTTTAGTACCAAAGGCGGTGTTGCAGAGCCTTCGATGGGTTTAGGGCTTTCTATCTGTAAGCGGCTGGTAGAATCGATGGGTGGAGCCATCAATGTGGTGACGCATCCGGGAGTTGGCAGTAAGTTTACTGTCGAACTTCCTGTGGTTTTCAATCGAGCGACGGTATACTCCGATCAGCTAGATAGCTTGGACGATGACGAAGATTATTAGGCTGAATTATGGAATTGGTCGGTAAAAGACTGCTGATTGTGGACGACGAGCCGCTGTTCCTACAGACGACGTGTCAGTTGCTCCAGAAAGAAGGCGCGGACTGCAAAACCGCTGTTGACGCGACGAGTGCCCTTTCGCAGCTTGAAAAACACGATTTTGATTTGATTCTGACCGATCTGAACATGCCTGGCAATTTACGCTGGGAATTGTTGCAGGCTGGCCGCCAACGCTGGTCGCACGTTCCGATGATTGTGATCACGGGTGTGCCTTCTTTGCCATCGGCGATTGAAAGCTTGCGACTGGGCGTCACTGACTATTTGCTCAAGCCAGTTGCGTTTCCCGAGTTGTTAGGCAGTATTCATCGGACTCTTGCGTCCAGCTCGAAATCGCAAGCCTCGCCCACCACGACAGTTCAAGCGGACAAGATTGTTGGCAACAGTCAAGCGATGTCCGATGTGGTTGCGATGATCGATCGGATCGCAGAAGCCAATGCGCATGTCTTGGTTTCCGGCGAAACAGGCACAGGCAAGGAATTGATCGCTCGCGTCATCCATCAACGCAGTCGCAATGGCAGCGGCAGTTTTCAAATTGTCGATTGCAACACAGTAGTCGAGGATCAATTGGCGTTGGATCTTTTTGGAAGCGTTGATGGCGATGTCCGTAAGCCCGGCTTGTTGGAGATGGCTAATGGCGGGAGTGTGTTTTTGGATGAAGTTGCCGAGTTGCCGTTGAGCCTACAACCGAAATTGCTGCGCGTCGTGCAGAATCAGGAGTTCACGCCGATTGGCAGTGCGACTCCCGTACGAATTAACGTTCGGTTTATCTCATCGACGCAACGTCGCTTAGAAGAAGAAGCTGCGGCGGGACGCTTTCGAAACGATCTCTACTATCGACTGGGCGTTCTTTCGTTAACGCTCCCACCGCTTCGAGACCGCGGTGAGGATGTGATTTTGCTCGCCGAACATTTCTTAGCCGAATCAGGAAGAGCGAAGTTGAAGTTAACTGAGTCGGCAAGATCCGCGCTGCTGGCCTACGCTTGGCCTGGCAATGTGCGCGAGCTTCGAAACGCCATTGTTAGCGCTGCAACTTTCTGCGATGGCGATATCGTAGATGTATCTGATCTACCGGCCGAGATTACTCGAACTCCGGCGCTCCCGTCAACGCAGAGCTTCATGGATCAGGTAGGTGCAGACGTTTTGGGAGTTACCGAGTCGACCGACAGTTCTCTTCATGAAAAGCGTTTGGAGCTAGAGCGAGTCTATCTGCTCAAGCTGCTTGAGGACAGTCGAGGCAACGTGACTCACGCGGCTCAAAAGGCAAATATGTCTCGGCAAGGCTTTCACAAGCTGCTCAAACGCCATCAAATTTCGGCTGCCGATTATCGTTAATGTGCTTCTTGTTCTCAACAATTAGTTGCCGATTCTGAGAAAACCTGTTCATACTCGGGAATGAGCACTTTGTGTTGGCAAAATGGCCTAGTTGCGAGTCTGTAACCCGAAGAATGCATTGCCAGCTAATAGAAAGTTGAGCTGTTTGATATTCAACTGGCTATCGCTCGTTGCTAAATTCGACTCAGTTTTGGACCAAACAACTGTATTTGGAAAGTGACATGAGCAAAACTATTCTGCATTTCTTGTTGGCTCCATTAATTGGTTTAGTTGTTCTCGGCACCATTGCTTTGGGCCAGAGTCCCTCGGAGGCTCAAAACGTAGATGCATTTCTCAGCCAGATTCAGATTCCTCCGGCAAACGCAGACCTCGTAAAACAGTCGACCTGCACGATACAAGCCTATCACCTACCGACGGACTTCACTGGATTGCAAGATGCGAAGTGGAACACACTTGGTGCGGCCTCAACCCTAGAGAGCAAGAGTGGTGTTAAGGAAAAAGTCGAGATTCAGTATGCCGAAGTCTCTGCCTTTGTACTCGACGAAATCGAAAAACACGGCAAGCTAATGTCTTCTGCATCGACGGCATGGGGAAGTGACGCCAAGTGCTCAGCCGAGTGGAACATACCATCCTCCAACGCCACAAAAAAGGACAACAAGATTCGTGTACAGAGCCTTACCGTCGGACAGGATCGTTTCCGATCGAAAGAAAAGAAGTTTTTGAGCATCGACTTTTTCACGACACAGTACGAAGTCACAGAAAACGCTCTTCAGCCTAAAGATCTTCGGCGCACTGGCGTTACAACCGGGATTGGAATTCGAGGAGACCTCATTGCCCTGCGATTCAACGGCAATGGTAATTCATCCATCGTTTCCGTCGTAAAGTTGAGTAACGTTAAGTCGCAACCTACAAAATCTGCGGCGGTTGTTCAAGCTTCTGCTAATCAAGCAAGCGGTGTCTCTGGAGTCGGCTCAACCGCGCCGCAATTTGGCACATTGCCGCCCATCGTTCCACTTGGAAGCAGCGCTAAGTGAGTAGCCATCGCTGCCAAACGGTGGAATGAAAGAAGAAAGAGTGTGAGGTCTGTAGACTCTTGGTCTAGTACATCCACCGTCTGGCGATTTTGAAGTTGCGCTATTTGGTTTTAGGGGCGAAG
>CAYWNG010000324.1:0-7428 GCA_964458685.1 uncultured Pirellulaceae bacterium | reverse complement strand
GACGCGTAGATCTTCCGATTCGCCCAGACTGACCGGAAAGAGATTTTCCGAAGGCGCCTTGATGCGCAGCACGGCAATGTCGGTATCGGGATCTTGGCCAACCAGCTCGGCGTCATAGAACAAACCGTTGTGGAGTCCCACTGAGATGGCTCGCGCGCCTTCGATCACATGATAGTTCGTGAGAATCAATCCTTCTTTATCCAACACGCTACCTGATCCAGAACCCTCGCGGAGCTTTAGCTGCGAGAACGAATCAACGGAAACAGATTTTGTTGAGATGTGAACTACACTGCGATTGCAGCGTTCATACACAGCGATGCTCACTCGTTCTTCAGGCAGATAGTTGGCTTCGTTGAGTTGTTGAGCTGCTGATAAAGTCCCCGACACATCCGCGCTAACGGGCTTAACAATCTGAGCAATCGACATTGATGGAGCGATCAGGCTCAGCAGAACGAATCCAGCAATGCATCTCGCGCTGTGAACGACGAGCGATCGTTGGATTGCGGCGCTAAGTGTCCATGCGAATCTTGTGGGATGATTTAAAGCTTTGAGAAGCATCTTTCGAGAGCTCCGCCTATTGTTTTCGGGCCGAAGGCCCAGCAATTTACCTAGCCCAGCCTGAAGGGCTGGGGGCTGAACTTTGCGTAGGTTATGGCCAACGGCCCGCCGGTTTGACCGCGGGCCGTTGGCCGTTTTTGTCGTCCCCATCCAGTCCCAGCCCTACAGGCTGGGCTAGGTAAACGACCAGGGCTTCGCCCCTTAAACCAAACAGCGCACCTCCGGGATATTAGCAATTGGCTCTGCTTTTCCCAAGGCTGTTTTCCAATTGGCCGCAATCAGAGGATTCGCCGAAATCCAGCCACTGCGATCAGCAACAATCTATTTCTATCGGTGAGCGAGTTCGGATATACTTACAGACGGGTGTGGTCCGCAAACGTAGCCTGGAAGGGCTGCTCGGTGACCACCGCCTGCTTGTCTTGCTCGTCTTTTCCCAATTCGGCTCCATATCACTACTTAATCATTACTCAGCGGTGGCTGAGTCCGTCGGTGCTTGCTTGTGTTCGAAGGCTTCACCCGACGACCTCATTACGCCCTGTTTTGCGATGATTCGCCGCCAAAAAGTCTGATTTTGATGTGGGTTGGGGAATTCTCCTCGACCAAACGCTGATTTGATTTGGGACTTACTTGCAACTGGCGCTAGCTTTGCCAATACTGGACAGTTGCAGCAAAAAACACGGTTTTCGAAGATCTGAATCGCCGCAAAGGAACATCATGGATCAGCCAATGAGAGACTTTACCGATCTACTTTTGCGACGCGGAGTAGTGGGGCTCGACCAATTGTCCGAAGCCAGCAACATGGCTCGCGATACAGATATCAATGTCGCTGATGCCCTGATCAAGCTGGGTTATGCCGATCCTGACGAAGTTTATCGAGCCTTGGCCGAATTTCACAAAATGGACTATGTGAATCTGGCTGAGCACAAGATTACGGAAGAGGTTATCCAGTTAGTTCCCGAATCAGTGGCTCGGGAAAACAGCATTATCCCCTATAAGGACGAGGACGACACGATCCACGTCTTGCTGGCCGACCCGTTCGACCTGGAAACAACTGAAAAGCTCCGGTTCATCCTCAACCGTCGTATCGAAACGGCGTTGGCCCCTCGAACCTCCATTATGGAGGCGATTAACCGCTACTATGGGCAGGTGGAAGGAGAATCGGCTGACTCGATTTTGCAGGAGTTCACCGACACACAGATCGACTTTACTGAGACCGCCGAGGACAGCGTTACGAGCGACTTGGCGGATGACTCCAGCGCTCCGGTGGTCCGACTGGTCCACATGATGATTCAGGAAGCCGTTCAGCTTCGAGCCTCCGACATTCATGTCGAGCCGTTCGAGGACCGCGTTCGGATTCGCTACCGCATCGACGGTGTTTTGGTCGAACGTGACAGCCCCCCCCGACGGTTGCTGGGGGCGATTCAGTCGCGTATCAAGATTTTGGCAAACATGGACATCGCCGAGCGTCGTCGGCCTCAAGACGGTCGGATAAAAATCACTGTCGGCGAGAAGGAGCTGGATCTTCGGGTCAGCGTAATTCCGACCAACCACGGCCAGTCGACCGTTATGCGACTGCTGGATAAGGACAACATTAAGGTGGGGATTCGCCAACTTGGCTTGAGCGAACGAGACTTCAAGATCTTCACCAATACTATTAAGCGTCCTAATGGAATTATGCTTGTAACCGGTCCGACGGGATCTGGAAAGACGACCACACTCTACGCGGCCCTCAATGCCATGAATCGACCTGATCGGAAGATCATCACGGCTGAGGACCCCGTCGAGTACTACTTGCCCGGCATCAATCAGGTGGAAGTCCGACACAACATCGGACTGGACTTTGCCCGCATCATTCGAGCGATGTTGCGACAAGCCCCGAACATCATCCTTGTCGGCGAGATGCGAGATACCGAGACGGCATCGATGGGTATTCAGGCTAGTTTGACTGGACACTTAGTCTTCAGTACACTACATACGAACGATGCGCCCAGTGCTGTTACACGCATGGTCGACATGGGTGTACCCGGCTATCTGGTGGCAAGCTCGGTCGTGGCGGTTATGGGACAGCGACTTGTGCGGACGATTTGCAAGCGATGCAAGACCCCAGTGAAGCTCAGTCCATCGATCCTACAAGATGCTGGCATTCCACCAGAAGTGGCAGATAAAGCGCAGTTCGCAAAAGGTAAAGGCTGCGGGTATTGTCAGAAATCTGGCTACCGCGGTCGGATGGGTATTTACGAATTCATGGTGGTCTCCGCCAAGATTCGCGAAATGATGTTCCAAGGCAAGTCTACCATTCAGATCGCTGAACAGGCTATTAAGGAGGGAATGACCACCCTTTACTGCGACGGCATCCGCAAGGTGCTCCGCGGCTACACAACGCTTGAAGAGGTCTATCGAGCGGCCAAGAGAACAGAACAGGACCAAAAGGCCATGCAGATCGTTTTGAGCGAATTCATGGAGAACAAGGGCTTGGTGAGCTAAGCCGAGCGAGTTAACTGCGAGCCAGGTGCCGGAAGCCTAAGGCACTTTCGAGGCGAACAAGGGTGCCTCGGCAGGCGGCAATTCACTAGGGCAACTCGGCCTAATCGATACAACCAACTTTGAAAGCATGCAAAAAGAGGGGGTGGGGATTCCCATCCGCGATATCGGGTTTTGGGATTTGGCCCCGGACCAAATACAATGCAACTGCGAGCCCAACAGCTTGCGGCGAATTCACCGCAACGAAATTGACGACCTTTTATTCGGCTCGGTATTCATTTTTGATTCCATAATTACTTTTGATTTTCGTCTGACCACCTAGTTTTCATTCCGCCTCATCAACAGCTTTTCGATCGAACTTCGAGTCGTATTCGGCTCAACCCCAAAGCGCTTTTCATCCATTATTCCTAGCCGATCTCTGCAATTCTTCACGAATTCCTCGTCTCCTTCATGGGTCCGAGGGCTTTCGTACTTTTAAGCTCCAATTGAACGGAAATCAGTAAAGTAGCTCTATGGCTCAAGTACTTATCGACAAACTGTTGCAGGCCTGCGTGAAGCAAGGGGCAAGCGACATTCACATCGTTGTGGGCCAGCCGCCCGTTTTCCGACTTCACGGTCGAATGCGCAAGCTGGATACAAAGACGCTTGAGCCCGAAGACACGATGGGCTTGATGAAGAGTATCGCACCTGATCGTTGCCAGCGAGAATTGCAAGAGGCCGGTAGCTCGGACTTCGGTTTTGCGTTCGGCGATTTGGCTCGATTCCGGGTCTCGATCTTCAAGCAACGTGGCAATATCTCGATGGTGTTGCGTCAGATTCCCAACGACAAGCTCACCCCCGAACAGCTCGGGTTGGCTCAGTCGGTGGTCGATATGGTGCAGCGTCCGCGGGGATTGGTGCTAGTTACAGGTCCGACTGGTTCTGGAAAAAGTACGACGCTGGCCAGCTTGATTAACTTCCTGAACGAGGAACACGACCACCACATTATTACGATCGAAGACCCCATCGAATTTTATCACGACCACAAGCGTTCGACGATCAACCAGCGCGAAGTTGGTGTGGACGTGCCCAGCTTCTCTGAAGCGATTCGCCGAGCGTTGCGTCAGGACCCTGACGTGATTCTGGTGGGTGAGCTTCGGGACTTGGAAACAATTCAAGCGGCGATTAGTGCCGCGGAAACGGGCCACGTGGTCTTCGGGACTCTGCACACCAACAGTGCTCAGGGTACCGTCAACCGGATCATCGATGCCTTCCCTGGAAACTTGCAGGATCAGATTCGAACTCAGCTCAGTACCTCGCTGATTGGTGTTGTGGCACAGACGCTGTTGCCCAAGATTACCGGAGGTCGAGTCGCCGCGTATGAAGTGCTGGTCGTGACGCCTGGTATCGCTAACTTGATTCGTGAAAACAAGACCTTCCGTATCAACTCGGCGATTCAAACGGGTGCCAAGTTCGGCATGAACTTGATGGACGACGCATTGTTCAACCTGTGGCGAGACAACATTTGTACAGTCGAAGATGTGTTGGCCAAGAGCCACCGTCCCGACGACTTGGCCAAGCGCATTGTGAACGCTCGTCGCGGCATTTTCGAACAAGGCAACAACGAAGATCCCGAAGCAGCGTAGAGTCGCCTTTCGCCCATAGTCGCCTTTCGCTCCACCATAGTCGCCTTTCGCTCCGCGAAAGTAGCGAAAACAGCGAAAGTAGCGAAAACAGCGAAAGCAAAGCTCGCGAAAGCAATTGAACAAAGTCAGAAACACCGTTTGAACGCTGCTTTCGCGGAGCGAAAGGCGACGGACAGAACAGAACGCTACTTTCGCGGAGCGAAAGGCGACAAAAACTACCGGATGTTGCCAGACATCCGCAAGAAAAATCCTTAGGCGCATCGCGCTGGCAAGCGAAGCTGAGCGGTACATAGCATGGTAGTGCGAAGAATTGGACAGATTCTGGTTGACATGGGTTTCATTACCGATGATCAATTGGAAGTGATCCTAGAGGAGCAGCAGCAGCGACCTGGTGCCCTCCTGGGTAAGATCGCTGAAGAGCTTGGCTTGATCAGCGACGCTCAGTTGGCTCAAGGTCTGGCCGAACAGCTTGGCATGCAGACGATCGAGCTTGCCGATGTGCAGCTTCCGCCTGACTTGATCGCTCACTTGACCGAAACGATGGCTCAGATGTATCGAGTCATTCCGGTGAAGTTCGATGGAACGACTTTGACCATCGCCACCTGCGATCCTCAGAATCTAACCGTGCCCGATACTCTGCGAACGTTTTTGGGCTATGACATCCGTATGGTCGTTGCGGTCGAACGCGATATCGACACGCTGATCAAGAAGTATTATTCGTCCGAAGTCGACACGATGGAACGGATCATCGAAGGCTTGGCCAAGGACGAGGAGCTTGCCAAAGCCGCTGCAGCGCTGGCTGGCGACAAGTTCAACTTGACCGACGCTGAAGCGTTGGCTGATAGCGTTCCCGTTCGCAAGCTGCTGAACATGGTGCTCCTGCTTGCGATTAAGGATCACGCGAGCGACATTCACTTTGAACCGTTCGAAGATGAGTTCCGCATTCGAATCAAGGCGGAAGGCGTGTTGTACGAAATGGTGCCGCCGCCACGTCACTTGGCCTTTGCGATTACAACGCGTATCAAGGTGATGGCTAACTTGGATATTGCCGAGCGTCGGATGCCTCAGGACGGTCGTATTGAGCTGATGGTCGGTGGTCACCCGGTGGACTTGCGAGTCAGCGTGTTGCCGACGATGTTCGGTGAGAGCGTGGTCATGCGGATTCTCGACCGCTCGGTCGTGAAGCTCAGCTTGAACAATGTGGGTATGGACGAACATACCTTAACGACGTTCCGCAAGATGATCGATCGTCCCAACGGCATTGTGCTAGTGACTGGTCCGACAGGTTCGGGCAAGACAACGACGCTCTATTCAGCGCTCAGCGAATTGAACGATATCGAAGACAAGATCATTACCACTGAAGATCCAGTGGAATACGACATCGACGGCATTGTGCAGATCCCGATCGACCACGGCATCGGCATTACCTTTGCCTCGTGCTTGCGAGCCATTTTGCGACAAGACCCAGACATCATTCTTGTCGGTGAGATTCGGGATACAGAAACTGCTGAAATTGCCGTTCAAGCGTCGCTCACCGGTCACTTGGTGTTTAGCACGCTGCACACGAACGATGCGCCCAGCACGATCACGCGGATGAAGGACATGGGTATTCCCACCTTCTTGATCACCGCTTGCGTCGAAGCCATTTTGGCTCAGCGTTTGGTGCGACGCATTTGCACGGAATGTCGCGAAGAGACCAAGGTCAGTACCGAAATCCTCATGGACTTGGGGATCGATCCAAAGAAGGTTGCCACTGAAAAGTTCTACCGCGGCAAAGGCTGCGATAAGTGCAATAACACGGGATACAAAGGCCGTATCGGACTGTTCGAACTGATGATCATGAACGATACGCTTCGCGACATGATCATGTCCAACTGCACGACGGACGAACTACGCAATCGCGCGGCAGAGTTCGGAATGATTCCGCTGCGGAATTATGGAATGAACTATGTCTTCAAAGGCTTAACCACAGCCGATGAAGTGCTGCGCGAAACGATTGCCGAATAGCCCCTGATCTCAGATCAATCGGCGACTTCAAGCAATCGACGACTTGAAACAACCACAGACCCTTACACATAACCCAAGCATTTAGCAACATCCACGGGAACGAGTATCATGCCTACTTTTCAATTCGAGGCGATGGACGCTACGGGCCAAGAGATCAAGGACATCATCGAGGCTGCGAGCGAAGAAGAGGCTCAGACTACGATACGTCAGATGGGCTACTTCGTTACCAAGATTCAGGTAAAGAAGGGGACTGCCAAAGCTGCGGCGACTGGACCTAAGAAAAAGCGTCCGTTCGCTTTGGGTGGTGCCAAGACGAAGCACATCTGCGCGTTCACTCGTCAGTTGTCGATTCTTCAAGACGCGGGCTTGCCGATTCTTCGAAGCTTGAAGATTCTGGAAAAGAACAACAAGCCTGGCAAGCTGAAAAATGCGCTCATGGATACGTGCGAAGAGATCGAAACGGGTTCAACGCTCTCGGAATCGATGAGCAAGAGTCCGAAGGTCTTCAGCCGCTTGTATGTGAATATGATCAAGGCCGGTGAGGCGGGCGGAGCGTTGGAAACAATTCTTCGACGTCTGGCGGACTTCTTGGAAAGCGCTGAATCTTTGAAGCGTAAGGTCAAGGGCGCGTTGATCTATCCGATCGCGGTGGTCTTTATTTCGTCGTTGATCTTGGTTCTGATCATGTGGATCATCGTGCCGACGTTTAAGGAGATGTTCGAAGAGTTCGGACTGACGTTGCCGCCGCCGACAGAAC
>CAYWNG010000323.1:0-7435 GCA_964458685.1 uncultured Pirellulaceae bacterium | reverse complement strand
AAAGCGGTTCGCCAGATTCAGGAACGATCATCGACGACGGATACACTGGCGAAGTAGTTGTCGATGATGGCGAAATGATTGTCGACGGCGAGTACATGGACGGTGAGTATGTCGATGGCGAGTATGTGGACGACGAAGGCTATATCGTCTCTGAAGAAGAGGTACCGCAGTACGACGCAAACTGGAAAGACTGGCAACTCTTTGAATTGACCGATCAAGGATTGCGATTACCGTTCTTGGAACGCGCTGCTGCGTGGCGGAACACGCAACCCGACCCACTAGCCGCTGATCCGTTCTCATTGGCAATGGCGCCGAAGAAGAAGGGCAATCCACGTCCAGGATATCAAGAGCCTGTGCAAGCCGCTCCCAATCGTCGCTTCACCCCTTGGCGCGATCCACGGAGGTTGAGCGAGCAACGCATGATGGGCTATCCTCAAGCCAGCGGCGAGCGTGGCTTGGGAGAAACGATCTCGGCGCTTCGCGGGACGATGGAAGAGACTCGCGGAGTTATTCAAAACAACTTTGGTGGCGGAAGCTCGTTCGATGGATCGCGCAGTTCGCGACACATCGATTCAATGCCTGGCTCATACAACGGTGGCAGCTTCACCGCACCAGAGCCTCGTCCTGCTCCCACGATGGATTGGTCGACTACTTCGCAAGGCAACCGCAATTCAGATTCGATGGGACCAAGTGTTGCCACCGCCGGAATGAGCGGAAGCTCTGACAGCTTTGCTTCATCGAGTGCTTCGTCGGGTACTCCTTCAAGTTCCATGCCCAGTGCGAGCAGTGCGTCGTGGAACTCACGCAATTGGTTCGGCTTATCGGGTCGTTCAGAAGGTGCGGATCGACCAGGTGCGCTTGAAACCGGTAGCAACGCAGTTTATCAGCTTCAACAACGACTGAGCGAAATGGTGACGCGTCCGATGCAGCAGTGGAACTTTGGCGAGCTGAAAGACAAGGTCCAGTACTACATCTCCAACGGCTCAAGCCCCACCGAACGCGGACAAGCTCGGTTGCTGCTGGAGCGCATTGGCGAGTTCGAAAGACACGCGATGAAGTCGGGCTACTCGCTATCGAGCCTCAACAGCGGTTCGGCAATGGGGGGCCCTCCTGTTTCAAGCGTTCCGGCGCTCGGCGCCAATCCCGTCGGTAGTGGTTCGTTTAGTGCTGGTTCGGCCAACGGTGGCTCCTTTGTAAGTAACCCAACAAGTCCAACTACCGCACCGGTAGTTACGGCCAGCTTCGCCGCTCCCGCAACTGGCTCGGGCTCTGATACAATGGCCGCTAAGAACTTCGATGCGACCGGCTGGCTTGTTCCCGTCCATGCTGCACAACCAGGGCAACCAACGCACGCGCTAACATCCGACTCGGGTCAGGTTATCGCTTACGTGACATCACTGCCAGGCATGAACTTAGACCGTTTTGTCAATCAAGCGGTCGGTATCCATGGCTTGCGAGGCTACCTGAACGAATTCCGCGCGGCTCACATCGAAGCACAAAACGTTACCCGTTTGCGCTGAGCCACTTCGAATGACAGACTACCTCTCGCGTCGTAATCGATTGCGACAGCTTCTTAGCGAAGCTAGTTGCGATGCGATGCTGATCACCAATGTTAACAATGTCCGCTATCTGACTGGCTTTACCGGCGACGACAGCTTTCTGCTTGTCAGTCAGAGCGAAGATCTCATGATCAGCGATCCGCGCTACGAGATTCAGATTGGTCAGGAGTGCCCTGGACTGGCGACTTGGATTCGCAAGTCTTCGGAACTGATTCTGCCGGTCACCTGTGAGCAACTGAAGAAGCGATCGATTGGTGCACTAGTCCTTGAGACTGGGTCGCTGACCGTGGATACCTTCGACGCTCTAGCCGCTGGTGCGGGAGTTCGCGAAATCGTCAAAAGTAAGGTCCGTGTTGAATCGTTGCGAGAGATTAAAGATGCCGACGAGATCGCGACGCTTCGGCGAGCCATCACGGTGGCCGAGCGGGTGTTCTGTAGCGTCAAAGCTCAACTGACGGCTCGCCAGACTGAACTGGACGTTGCTAACGAATTGGAAAGATTGGTACGGCAACTGGGCGGTAGTGGCTGCAGTTTTACACCCATTGTGGCGGTTGGACCGCGGGCTGCGTTACCCCATGCACGGGCTGGAAACAGCCTAATTGGCAGCGATTCCTTTGTTTTGATCGATTGGGGCGCGACGGTGGACGGATACCGCAGCGACTTGACTCGTGTACTTTTGACTAGTAAAATCCCGCCCAAATTTTTGCAAGTCTACGAGACGGTTTTAGCGGCCCAAAAGGCAGCGATCGCCGCACTGGCTCCGGGAGTTATGGTCAGCGAAGTTGACCGAATCGCCCGTAGCGTCATCGAAAAAGAGGGCATGGGGGAACAGTTCAATCATGGTCTAGGCCATGGGATTGGATTGGATATTCATGAGGCTCCGCGACTGGGCAAAAATCACGACCGTCCCCTTCAAGCTGGGATGGTGGTCACCGTCGAACCTGGAATTTACTTCCCTGGTTGGGGTGGTGTGCGTATTGAAGATGATGTTCTAATAACCGAGTCGGGCTGCGAAGTACTGAGCAGTTTGCCTACGGATTTGGATTCCAACACAATCGAGCTGCTCAACTAGTCACTCTTGATGGTTAACCAAGGGTATTATGCCCACGCAGCGATAGGTATAACGAAATGTCAAAAAAAGATAGCGATGTGTTTAGCGTCGAAAAACTGCGAGAACTGCTCGAGTTGATGAAGGAGTTCGACCTAAGCGAGCTGGACTTGGTGCAGGCCGACCAAGAGATTCGTTTTGCGCGAGGCGGCAAGGCCCCGGTCATGGTGGCTCAATCTGCCCCAGTCGCAGCCGCGGCGCCAGTAGCTGCCGCAGCTCCAGCTCCAGCAGTGGACGCTCCCCGAGCCACCGATGGCCCGCACATCAAGGTGATCTCTGCTCCGATGGTGGGAACGTTTTATAGCAAGCCCAAGCCAGAGTCAGAGGACTTTGTAAAGGTTGGCTCCAAGGTCTCCCCCGATACCGTGATCTGCATCGTTGAAGCGATGAAAGTCTTCAATGAAATTCCTGCCGAGATCAGTGGCACCATCGTAGAAGTCTTGGCTCGCAATGAAGATGCCGTCGACTTTGGCCGACCGTTATTCAAAGTCGATACCCGCGGCTAAACCTCTGGCGTAAGACGCTGCAAGACAATATGTACAATCGAATTCTCATTGCAAATCGTGGCGAGATCGCCCTCCGTGTCATTCGCGCTTGTCGCGAGCTTGGCATCGAAACTGTTGCCGTCTTTAGCGAAGCGGACCGCAACTCCGCTCACGTGCGTTACGCCGATCAAGCGTATTGCATCGGACCAGCTCGATCTAAGGACAGCTATCTTCGCATCGAAAACATCATCGCTGCCGCCGAGGTCAGCGGTGCCGAAGCGATTCACCCAGGATACGGCTTCCTGGCTGAGAACGCTCACTTCAACGAAATCTGTCGCAGCAGCGGCTTCGACTTTATCGGCCCTTCGCCAGATGCGATGGAGAAGCTGGGCGATAAGAACTCGGCTCGCGCGATGGCCATTGCGGCTAAGGTTCCAGTCGTGCCTGGCAGCGACGGCCTGATCGATGACGAAGAGCATGCGGTGCGAACGGCCAAAGAGATTGGCTATCCCGTTTTGATCAAAGCTACCGCTGGCGGTGGTGGTAAAGGGATGCGAGTCGCCGAGAGCGAGCAGATGCTTCGCACCGCCTTGCAACAAGCTCGCGCGGAAGCTCAAGCTGCCTTCGGAAACGCCGGCGTCTACTTAGAAAAGTTCGTTCTGCAACCTCGGCACGTCGAAGTTCAAGTCATCGCCGACCGAAACGGCAAAGTCTGTCACCTGTACGAACGCGACTGCTCGGTACAACGCCGTCACCAAAAGCTGATCGAAGAAAGCCCGTCGCCACTGCTCTCGGATAAGACTCGAAAAGCCATCTGCGAATCAGCAGCTCGCCTGGTTTCCACCGCTAAGTACGAAAACGCGGGCACGGTTGAATTTATCGTCGACAAGGATGACAACTTCTACTTCATCGAAGTCAACGCGCGGATTCAAGTGGAACACCCCGTCACCGAAATGGTGACCGGAATCGACTTAATTCAAACACAAATTCGCGTCGCATCTGGCCTGCCTTTGCCCTTTGATCAAAAGGACATCAAGCTCCGCGGCGCTGCGATCGAATGTCGAATCAATGCGGAAGATCCTAGCAAGGGATTCCAACCATGCCCTGGTTTGATCAAGGGACTGTTTGTTCCGGGAGGCATGGGAGTTCGCTTTGACTCGCACGTCCAAGCTGGCTATGTCGTTCCTCCGTTCTACGATTCGATGATCGGCAAGTTGATCGTTTACAAGCCGACTCGAGAAGAAGCGATCGCTTGCATGATTCGCTCGCTGAAGGAACTTCAAGTCGACGGCATTCGAACGACGGCCGAGTTTCAAATCAAAGTCCTCGAGCATCCAACATTTGTATCGGGCACAGTCGATACCAAGTGGGTCGAGCGCGAGTTGCTTCCCAACATGTAAGGCGTGCCGCACATAAGGCGTGCTGCCCGCGTTTGCAGTCAGCATCCAGATAGGCAGACGAAGTAGCTGAAGAAGTACGCGGCTAACTCTCGCGACTCAAGTTCGCCTGTGGTCGAAGTAGGGCTCGCCTTGCTCTTCGAAAATCAACGCACAGTGATTGTGACGCAGTTTGAATGCCGTCCAACGAAATTTACTAACTAACGCAGGAACGCATTATGTCCAAGATTCAACGAGTTGCCATGCTGTTTGCTGGCGGTCCAGCTCCTGGCGCAAACGCCGTGATCGCCTCGGCGGCGATGGCTTTCATTAATGATGGAATCGAAGTGATCGGCATCAAGCACGGCTACTCCAGCTTGATCGACTTTGATCCATCCAAGCCTTTGGTTGAAGGCAAAGACTACATTCGAATCACGCGAGCCGATTTGCCTCACCGTCGTAGCTCGCAAGGCATCATGATCGGCACCGCGCGATCCAATCCTGGCAAGAGCGTTTCGAGCCCTGCTCACATTCAAGACCCCGAGCGAAGTGCACCTCTGAAGCGATCCTACGAAGCGCTCAAGTCGTTGAACATCGATGCGCTGATCTCGATCGGCGGCGATGACACGCTAAAGACCGCTAACAAGATGAAGCTCTACCAGGACTCGCTACCGGCTGGCAGCAAGAAGTTTCCTGTGGTTCACTTGCCCAAGACGATCGACAACGATTACATGGGCATCGACTTCACCTTCGGCTACTTCACTGCCGCCGAATTTCTGGCCAACGAGATGCGCAATTTGAACTACGACGCATCTGCCGCTCGAGCATATTTCGTTTGCGAAGCGATGGGTCGCAGCGCTGGATGGTTGGCTTATGGTGCCGCCATTGCGGGCGAAGCCTGTATGGTGTTGAGCGTTGAAGACATCGCGGGACCATTGGCCGGCGAAGAGACGATTACGGATGCTTCGGGCAATACGAAGACTCGCAAGATTATGAACTTCGACAAGGTCATCGAGCGCATTATTCGCATGATGCTTCGTCGCGAAGAACATGGACTACAGTACGGTGTGATCGTGATTGCCGAAGGCTTGGCCGAGTACCTGCCGCAGAAGTACTTGGAAGGCATTCCACGTGATGACCACGGGCACATCGCCATCTCGTCGATCGACATTGGCAAGATGTTGGCCAAGCTGGTTGCCAAGGCTTATGAAACTAAGACTGGCAAGTCGCGCAAGGTGAACGGTGTGCAGCTTGGATACGAAAGCCGCTGCGCGTTGCCTCACGCCTTTGACATCATGCTTGGATCGCAAATCGGAGTCGGAGCTTACCGAGCTTTGGTTGAAAAGGGCTTGGGCGGTGTGATGGTTTCGGTGGGTGGTCAAATGCAACTGAACTTTGTTCCCTTCGAGGACTTGGTTGACCCAGCAACCTTGGTAACCAAAGTTCGCTATATCGAACAAGACAGCGACTTCTATCGCTTGGCTCGCTTCATCGAGAGCACCGATCAAGAGTAGCTCTGCGGCTATTCTTTAACGACGCTAAAACTCGCCTTTCTCTTCCAACTGTGATCAGCTTCGAGGCGAGTATTCGTTTAACGGCAAGCCGCAGGCGACTGCTTTCGTGACGCTTTCATCATCGCCTGATGAACAGTCGCCTTCGGCTTGCCGTTAAACGAGGTGCTGTATGGTCGACAGACTTTCGATAGTCAATAGTCAGTTGATCGCGAGTACTTTCGACAATTTGTATCAATTGGTATCCAGAACTGTTATAATTCGCGGAGTCCATCCACTGCACAAGTTGCTCCAACGGTTCACCTCTCTTTTGATCCATAACTTGCCAAAGCGAATCCAATAATGTTGGCCAGAATAATCAGCGCCGGTAGAACCGATGTCGGCAGGAAGCGTGATTCCAACCAGGATCACTTCCTTATCGCCGATCTCAACAAATCGATGCTCGTGCATTCGACAAGCTTGAACCTTGAGGCACAAAGTCGGATGTACGGCATGTCGCACGGCAAGCTATTCATGGTGGCCGATGGCATGGGTGGACATGTTGGCGGAAGTCGCGCTAGCAAGCTAGCCATCGACCTGCTGATCAATCAATTGCTCAACAGCATGCACTGGTTCTTTCAATTCGATACCAACTCATCGAATGCGGAAGAACGTGAAAAGAGATTTATCGACGATCTGCAGCGGATGATGCAGCAGACTCACCAAGCCATCGAAGACGAATCCAGTGGCACCGAATTCAAGGGCATGGGTACGACGCTGACGATGGCCTACGTGATCTGGCCTTGGATGTACGTTGTTCACGCCGGCGACAGTCGCTGTTACCTTCTTCGAGGCGACCAACTGCAACAATTGACGCATGACCACACGGTCACGCAGCAACTGATCGAAAGTGGTATTTCTGCGGAACAGGCAGCCAAGTCGCGATGGAGCAACGTTCTCTACAACGCACTGGGAGCTGGCGGCGATTCAGTTCAAGCCGATATCAAAAAGTTTCAACTACAACCCGGCGACCAGATTTTGCTCTGTAGCGATGGACTAAATCGCCACGTGCCTGACGACGAAATTCGACAGATGCTGCTCACCGAAGTCGAACCTCAAGAAGCCTGTCGTTCGCTGATTGAGCTCGCCAACTTTCGCGGCGGACAAGACAACGTCACGGTGATCGTAGCCAAGCTCTTGGACCCCGATCCGAACCAACCACGAACTCGAGTCGCTGCCGAAGTCACGCTCGAACGTTTGCTGGGTGACATTACGGGCTACCATCCGCGAGAGAATCCTGTACGTGATACCGATGAGATTCGAACGCCAGACACGCTAGAGTTCAACAAGTAAGTCTGGGTTACCTGTTTTCCTGCGAATGCGGACGGGACGTCCGCGCACCGATGCGCGGGCGTCC